>JAUVIT010000172.1 GCA_030592605.1 Bacteroidota bacterium | reverse complement strand
TTCAATATATATCGACTTCAACAGGGTGTTGGAAGAACGTCAGAATCTGGATGTAGCGGGTCACTATTCCAGGCCCGATGTAACCCGTCTGATCCTTAACCGGGAGCGGCAATCCACTCTAAAAACCATAGACTAAAAAAAAGTTGCTGCCCATTTGAACTTTTATTAATCTCATTCGTTCTTATATAGGAATCATTCTTATCTAAGAATCATTAGTATGAAATTAAGCAGTGAACAGATTAAGCAGAAACTAAAGGATGCGGGGCTGCGAGTTACTCCTCAGCGTCATGCCATCCTGGAAGCTGTCTACACACTTGGCAATCATCCCAGCGCTGAACAAGTCATCGACTTCATCAGGGTACGCTATCCGGGAATCGCCACAGGAACAGTATACAATGTACTGGATGTGATGGTGGAAAGCGGACTTGTAAAGCGGGTTAAAACCGACAAAGATGCCATGCGCTACGATGCAATAATGAACAGACATCACCATATCTACTGCGCCGAGTCAGATAGAATCGAGGACTACTTCGATGAAGAACTGGATGAGCTTCTACAAGCCTACTTTCGCAAAAAAAAGTTGCAGGATTTCAAGATTGAAGACATCATCCTACAGATTAAAGGCAATTTTAATGATAATTCAGAATAAAAATCACAGTTAATAAATTTCAAATCAACAAATACAATGGAAGAACAAGTTCAAGTAACAAGCACGCCGCGTATCGGCGACAAAGCACCCGAGTTTAAAGCCAAAACCACCCAGGGACCTATCAATTATCCATCCGATTATAGGGGAAGCTGGACCATTCTATTCAGTCACCCGGCCGACTTTACTCCGGTCTGCACCACCGAGTTTATGACCTTCGCAACGCAGGAGGAGAAATTCAACAAGGCCAATTGCAAGCTGGTAGGTCTTTCTGTAGATGGACTTTACAGCCACATTGCATGGCTCAGGAGGATCCAGGAGACCATGGAGTTTAAAGGAATGAAGGATGTGGAAGTAAAATTTCCTCTTATTGAGGACATCACCATGGATGTAGCTAAAAAATATGGCATGATCCAACCCAATGAGGATACCACCAAAGCGGTCAGGGCCGTATTCTTTGTAGATCCTGAAGGTGTGATCAGGGCAATCATTTATTATCCGCTCAGTCTGGGACGGAATTTTGATGAGCTGTACAGGGCACTGATTGCTATGCAAACAGCCGATGCTTTTGATTGTGCCACTCCAGCTGACTGGCGTCCGGGGGATGATGTGATCGTTCCCCCCGCCGGATCATGTGGAACAGCAGCGGATCGCATGGAAGGTAAAGAAGAAGGTGTCGAATGTGTCGACTGGTTCTTCTGCACCAAGAAGGTAAGTGAAGAGACTGTTCTGAAAACAGTATTGAAGTAAGCTAATCCGAATGTCGTAAAGTAAAAGGCTGTTTCCTTAGGGATTCAGCCTTTTTTCTAATCAGTAAACATGGCCTGGTAATCGGGATCATCTTTAATCTTATTCACCAGGTACTCTTTACAGAAATGGCGGCGCTTACGTACATATCCTTCACTGCGAAAACCAAGCTGCTGAGCAATTTCCGAAGAGCTGAGATCTTGAGCGGTAAGTTGAAGTATCTTCTGACAATCTTCAGGGATCATAAGCAGGGTACGCTGATAAATAGCCATACGCAGATCCTGGTCTTCTACAGGTGATGGCTCTTCAAATTCGATACGTTCTTCCATATCCCGGTTAAGCGGATCAATATCTATCTTCTTAATCTGCCTGAGATGTTTCAACCAGAGCAGGCGGGCAATGGAGTAGATATAGGTAGAAAATGCAGAATCGAGTTTGAAATCGGGCTCAGCCCTTAACTTCTTGAATATCACTATTAATGCCTCCTGAAAGATGTCTTCAGCATCTGTTTCAGACCCAGCATTATGAAGGATCAGCTGCTTAACCGGTGTAAAGCTATTCTTATAGATATACTGCAGAACACGGTTATCCCGTTTTCTTAATCCGGCTACTATATCTTCATCCGACAGCCTTTTCACTGAAAGTGGGTTGCAAATTGATGAACGACAAATATAAGTATTAAGTCATACCACCAAGGGGCTTAGGCAATAAAAATGAAAGGTTCTACAGTCCTGTGACCCGCGCTATCATCTTCTTAAGGGCTAATGAGCAAACCGGGCAAAAGACTGCATCATTGGTATGCATCCGGCAATCAATCATAGGTCTGTACACACCTTTAGCCACATAACCACCTCCCTCGTATACTCCTACCACTTCGTTAAATGCTTCTTCCGCAGGAGTTGGAACAGGCGTTCCTTCTGAAATCATGTGTTTCCATTTCGAATCAAAACTGACCAGGGTAGTAAGATTGGGGTTCCATGGTTCCACCTCCAAATGAAAGTAATCATTGTAGGCTACTGTTGAATTGAAATACTCATCGCCCAGTCCGCCAAATGCATGTCCGAATTCATGGATTACAACAGCCCGCGACTGCAGGTTATCGGCCGCAGAGATGCTGTAGTGGTTATAGATGCCTCCTCCCCCGTATTTATCTGTATTTACCAGAATATAGATTTGATCGTAGTGAGCACATGCCGCCACGTCACATACCACTATAAAATCCATGGTGGTCATATAGCGCTCCACACCAAAAGTATAGAAACTGGAATTTAGCGTGGTGTTTTTCCAGATACCTTCTCCAGGAATATCAGTTCCCGAATCCTGACTGATCGATTTTACTGCCCTGATATTAAAATGCTGCCTGCTGCTCTTAAATGGTTCCTCCGAAAAGATATACCCTGCCGAACGCCTGGCATCGTCCATAAACTTATCCATCTCCTCTGCAGTATAGCCCTCTGCAAGAAAAAGGATGTCCACCTTCTCTTCTGCACTACCGTTAATCTCCAGATCGACCGTTTCGAACTGATAGGGACTTCCCGGGTCCGTATAGATTGATGCCGGATCGAAGCTAGCCGACCATCCCTTCATGAATTCTCCTGCGCTGTTTCGATCATAGATCTCAACCACCACACTGGCTTTGGGCCATGGAAATCTGAGCACATGTGGAAAAGCCTTTCTAAGGCTCTGTGACTCCTCTGTGGTTTGCCATTCACGGAACAGTGTACAATAACTGTGGCTGAAGATCATCTCACCGCTGGCCTTATCTTTCACCACAAATTTGTGATCGCCGTAGTCGAATGGATCGATTAGTCTGGCACGGGATCCACTGTAGTACTGCTCTTTCTTCACCCCCAAAAGGGCATAAGAGGTCTCCTCTGCCGTACCGGAAAAAACCAGGTCGATCCGCATCACACCCTGCTCAAATTGCTGGTCAAATACTTGCGCGTAGATTGCCTGAGAAACCACCATCAAGCCAACAACTGCAATAAAGGAGAATATGTTTTTCATCACATGTAATTTTGGAAATATCATTGCAATATAAGTGCTATTCCTGACTAAATATTGATATTTTAGTATGTTCTTAATGTCTTACACTAAAATTAATCCCATGATTGAAAGAGGAATTAGCTGGTACGTTGAACTGCTATCCGGAACCGGTTTATCGGATGGAATGCTGGTCTTTATCGAAAATGCTACAATCATTGTAGTTACCATTCTCCTTGCTCTACTGGCCGACTTTATTGTAAAAAGAATTATCATTAGTTCCATTGCCCGTCTGGCGAAAAGGTCCAAGAACGACTGGGATGATGTTTTTGTAAAGCAGAAAGTATTTAACCGCCTTGCCCACCTGGCTCCGGCCCTGATAGTTTTCTATTCGCTTCAGTATATTTTTGATGCTGAGAAACTGGTCACCTTCCTCGGTAATCTGGCTCAGACCTACATGATCCTGGTGGTGCTGCTGGTAATCGATTCAGTACTAAATGCACTGCACGAAATCTACATGAAACTTCCCATCTCCAAGGAGAGGAACATCAAAGGTTATGTGCAGGTGGTCAAAATCATTTTCTATTTCATAGCCATCTTACTTATCATCTCCATCTTAGCTAATAAAACACCCACGACATTAATGGCTGGAGTGGGTGCCATGGCTGCAGTCCTGATGTTGGTCTTCAAGGACACCATCCTGGGCTTTGTTGCCAGTATCCAGCTTTCGGCCAATCAGATGGTCAATGTGGGCGACTGGATCTCCATGCCCAAATACAATGCCGACGGAGATGTGATCGATATCAGCCTTAACACGGTCAAAGTACAGAACTGGGACAAGACCATTGCCACCATTCCCACCTATGCACTGGTTTCAGAATCCTTCAACAACTGGAAGGGGATGGAAGAATCGGGTGGCCGAAGGATTAAACGTTCCATCAACATCGATATGAACAGTGTTACCTTCCTGAGTCCTGAACAGATTGAGAAACTCGGGAATTTCCACCTGCTGAAGGACTATATGAACGACAAGCAAAAAGAGATTGCGGATTTCAATAAATCACTCAAACTGGAGGAAGGTGTTGTTACCAATGGGCGGAAGATGACCAATCTGGGTGTTTTCCGAAAATACATGGAGGAGTATCTGCATCACCACCCCATGATAAGCAATGAGATGACCTTCCTGGTCAGGCACCTGCAACCCACAGACAAAGGACTACCTGTGGAGATATATGTCTTCAGCAAGGACCAGGCCTGGGCCAATTACGAAGCAATCCAGGCCGATATCTTCGACCATACCCTGGCCATTATACCTGAATTTGATCTTAACGTATTCCAGAATCCCACCGGCAACGACTTTCAAAAGCTGACAGAATAAATTCATCTGTAAGGGTTTGGGGGTTTTATATGTTTAAAATCACACTTTGTGTTGTGAACTTCTTTCAAATTGTAACTATATTTGGAAATTCATAACAAATTATAAATTTGTGGCCAGATGGATGACACACATCATATAGACGAACTCGATCGAAAGATCCTCACCCTGATAACCAAGAATGCACGCATACCCTACCTCGAAGTTGCCAGGGAATGCAAGGTATCGGGGGCAGCTATTCATCAGCGTATACAACGCCTATCCAAGATGGGTGTTATTACCGTATCAGAATTCAGCATTAATCCTAAGAAAATCGGTTTTAATACCTGTGCCTATGTGGGAATTTTCCTGGACAGTGCAAGCCTTTATCCTGATGTGGTGGAGCAGTTGAAAGAAATCCCTGAGATCACCCAGTGCCATTATATCACTGGGG
>JAUVIT010000141.1 GCA_030592605.1 Bacteroidota bacterium | reverse complement strand
GCGGCCCGCATTGAGAAGGGCATGCGCAATTTTCTTGAAGATGGAGGTTTTTCAGCTTTTACAACGACTTTTGAGGACTTGCATGGTTTAAGCCAACTTCCAGGTCTGGCAGTACAGCGACTAATGGCAGATGGCTATGGATTTGGTGCCGAAGGCGACTGGAAGACCGCAGCACTGGTGAGAGCAATGAAGGTAATGGCACTTGGTCTGGAAGGGGGAACTTCATTTATGGAGGATTATACCTATCATCTCCACCCCGATGGAATGAAAGTGCTTGGGGCCCATATGCTGGAAGTCTGTCCCTCTATTTCAGATGGCAAAGCCGGATTGGAGGTTCATCCTCTGGGCATTGGAGGCAAAGCCGATCCGGCCCGACTGGTTTTCGATGTGGCATCGGGACCCGGTGTGAATGCCTCCCTGATGGATATGGGGAATCGTTACAGGATGTTGGTGAATCCATGCGAAGTGGTGCCAGCCGATGCAATTCTGCCAAACTTGCCGGTGGCCAGGGTGGTGTGGCAGCCAGCTCCCAACCTGGAGGTGGCAGCCGGAGCATGGATTCTTGCCGGAGGGGCACACCATACCGGATTCAGCATGGCCGTGACTGCAGAACACCTGGAAGATTTTTCAGAGATCGCAGGCATCGAGTACCTGCTGATTGACCAGGATACCTCTATTAGCTCTTTTAAAAAGGAGCTTCGATGGAATGATCTTTACTATCACCTGGCAAAAGGAATTTGATATGCTTGATCTACTAAAACAGAGGGTGCTGGAGGCCAACCTGGCTCTGGTCAGTCACCAGCTGGTGGTGTTTACCTGGGGAAATGCCAGTGAGCGTGATCCGGAAACCGGATATATAGTGATCAAACCTTCAGGAGTTCCCTATGACCAGATGAAAGCGGAACAGATGGTGGTGCTGGATCCGGATGGGAAACAGCTGGAGGGTAGTCTGAAACCTTCCTCCGATGCTCCCACACATTTAGAGCTTTACAGGAACTTCCCGGATATTGGCGGGGTGGTGCATACCCATTCTCCTTGGGCCACCTCCTGGGCCCAGGCCGGGAAGTCGATTCCGGTATATGGAACCACACATGCCGACTATTTCTATGGGCCAATTCCCTGTTCCAGTTCACTGACTCAAGAGGAGATAGAGGGGGATTACGAACATAATACCGGCAGCTTGATTGTTGAGACTTTTGAGCACTTGGATTATCTTAGCATCCCCGGAGTACTTGTGCATGGACATGGACCTTTTACCTGGGGGAAAGATGTTCTGGAGGCGGTACACCATGCCGTGGTTCTGGAGGAGGTGGCCATGATGGCTTTTCGAACAGAGCTGCTGGGGAATCAGAAGACACTGGATCATTATCTCCTGGACAAGCACTATGCGCGGAAGCATGGAAAGGGTGCCTACTACGGCCAGAATAAAATGAATCATTAAACTTTTGACTTGATGAGTTATACCATTGGAGTAGACTACGGTACCGATTCGGTACGTGCGCTGGTTGTGGATACCCGGACCGGCGAAGAGATGGGAACCCATGTATTTGAGTATCCCCGCTGGAAGGAGGGCTTATATTGTGATCCCTCTACCATGTGCTTTCGACAGCATCCCCTTGATTACCTGGAGGGACTGGAGGTAAGCATCGTTGGAGCACTGGAGCAATGTGGGTCCGATGTGGCCCAAAAGGTGGTGGGTATCTCAGTGGATACCACCGGTTCCACACCTGTAGCAGTTAACAGGCAGGGAGTCCCGCTTGCACTGCTTCCTGGCTTTGAGGAGAATCCCAATGCCATGTTTGTGCTATGGAAAGACCATACAGCTCTTAAAGAGGCGGATGAGATAAATGCATTGGCTCGTTCGTGGGGAGGTATAGATTTCACCTTATATGAAGGTGGCATATACAGCTCGGAATGGTTCTGGGCCAAGGTCCTGCATGTGCTTCGGGAGGATAAGATAATCAGGGAACAGGCCTGGTCCTGGGTGGAGCATTGCGACTGGATCCCGGCCCTGCTGGTAGGGGATACTGATCCTTTGAAGCTTAAGAGAAGCAGATGTGCAGCAGGACATAAGGCCATGTGGCATGAGAGTTTTGGCGGACTTCCTGAGGAGGAGTTCCTTGTGAAACTGGACCCCCTGCTCGGGGGACTAAAAGAGCGGCTTTTTGAGGAAACCTTTAGCTGTGAGGTGAAAGTAGGTACCCTGAGTGAGGAATGGACAGGAAGGCTTGGGCTACCTGCAACTGTGGCTGTTGGAGCAGGAGCCTTTGATGCGCATCTGGGCGCCCTGGGCGCTGAGATAGGTCCCTATCAGTTAAGTAAGGTGATGGGCACCTCCACCTGCGATATGATAATCGTTCCACAAAGCGAGCTCGGTGACCGGCCCGTGGAGGGTATATGCGGACAGGTAGATGGATCCATCGTGCCGGGAATGGTAGGGCTGGAGGCGGGTCAGTCTGCCTTTGGTGATATCTATGCCTGGTTCAAAGATTTATTGATGTGGCCCGTGGAGAATGTAGTAAGTGAGATTAAGGATCTGGATGAAGCTTTGAAGCAAAAGATCCTGAAAGAAAGTGCCGACCATATGATTGCTCAGTTGAGTGAGGCTGCAGCCAGGATTAATCCCGCTGAATCATCCTTGCTGGCCCTGGACTGGATGAATGGTCGAAGGACCCCTGATGCAAACCAGAACCTGAAGGGGGCCATTATGGGTCTGACACTGGGCACCGATGCACCCGCCATTTTCCGGGCGCTGGTTGAAGCAACTGCCTTTGGTGCAAAAATGATTGTGGACCGCTTTGTGGAAGAGGGCGTTCGCATCGATGAAGTGATTGCCCTGGGGGGTGTGGCCAAGAAATCCCCACTGGTGATGCAGATTGTGGCAGATGTGCTGAATAAACCCATCAAGGTGGCCCGGTCAGAACAGGCAGTTGCCCTGGGATCAGCCATGGCAGCCTCTGTGGTAGCCGGGGTACATGGCTCCATTCCAGAGGCCCAGCATGCTATGGGAGGCGGATTTGAAACCGAGTACCATCCCGATCCTGCCATGGCTCAGGTCTATACCAAGCTGTATGAGAAATACAAACACTTCGGACAATTTGTGGAAGGGGAGACTCAATAATACATAAGAAAGAATCAACGATCCCATTGAATGCCATACCTTGCAAAAGAACCTGCAAAGTATAAGGGAAGAAAAATGATTCTCTCATCCTCCATAACTCCCCACTGCCCGGAATGAAATACAACTGAATAGGGAGGATTATAAGAGTCCCGGTATATATGCAAGCTCCTGAGTCTTCCAGAGGGCCCGTCTTTTACTTCAACGGGGATCAGATCTGTTTTTATCAGCCACAGGAAATCCACTTCGGCGCTGCTGCTCTTTGCATCGCGTGCCCAATAGTAAAGCGAATCTTCACTGGCAGAAACAAATTCCTGTCCGACAAACTGTTCTGCTAGTTGCCCTCTGTATATAGCCAAAAGGTTGCTGTGATTCAGGGCTTCAGAATACACAATGCCCATTGCGCGATTCATCAATCCGATATCGAGATACAGGCTCTTGAACTTTTTATCAGACGAGTGGGCTAACAGAGGAATACCTGGACTGCTGACAGATCTTACCTTTTTTACTACTCTTGACAGGGTCAGACTTTCATAGGCTTTCTTAATGGTGGGTATTGTACTATCTTTTGCCAACCCCGTGTACTTCACCTGTTTTCCAACGTTCAAAGCTATATTTGAAAAAACATTTTTCAGACAATTAATATCTGTCTTAGGCTTGTATTTATTGAAGTCAAGGTGGAGGGTACTGTAAATTTCGTCCTGAACTTCGGTGGCTGACTTAATCGATTTTGTCTGAATGTATTCCAGAACAGATTCTGGCATACCACCCACCATCCAATACTCCCTTAGCAGTCCTAAAAGAAAGTTATGTATGGCTACTGAAACTTCCACCACGGGATTGCTGCATATTTCAGCTGCTTTGGCGTGACCGGTAGCCAGCAAGAATTCAGAGAAATTCATGGGATTTACTTCCAGTGACTGAATGCGACCTACCGGGAAAGAGATTTCTCCAAAGGCAAATTCCAGCAAAGAACCTGCGGCAATAACGTGCAGTCCTGGAATTTGCTCATAAAAGTACCGGAGGGATATGATGGCTCTCGGGCATAATTGGATTTCATCCAAAAAGAGCAGGGTCTTTCCTTCCACAATATCAACTCCCGACCTGAGCTCAAGCTCTGCACATATTTTTTGCGTATTCAAATCGCCCTCGAATAATGAAATCAGTTCCGGACTTTCTTCAAAATCCACTTTAATCAAATAATCAAATTCAACACGTGCAAGATTTTCAACCAGCCAGGTTTTACCAACCTGCCTGGCACCCCTAATGATTAAAGACTTTCGTCTGCTTTTAATTGCCCAGTTTTTCAATTCATTATATACGTATCTTTCCATCTCGGATTAATTATTACAAGGTAAAGAAAACTAAAAGAATTTAGAAAAGAAAGGCAAAATGATGATAATATTTTAGTTATTCAAGGTATTATATTATGAGACCAACATTATCAAGTATGTTGATCAACTTTTCATTACCTGAAGTTTCTTATATTTGTAGTTGAAGGAGTTGTTATGAAAAGGACATTTGCGGTTTTCCTGGTTTTCTTTGTTGCGTTTTCTTATCTGGCGGCACAATCGGCCGAAGAGGAGATGATTCGCTTTAAGCAGGAGGCTGATGGCCTTGCTGTGGAAGCGCCCGTGGAGCTTGAGTCTGACCAGGAGAAACCGGGACACTGGAATTTTTCGGTAGGAACCAGCTACTCCTATATGAAGGGTTATGGTTCCGGGATGATGTTCTATACAGCACCTAGTTATACCCTTGCCCTCTCAGATCGCTGGGCCCTGCATGGAGGGATGGTAGCCTCTTACTACCAGGGACTTAACCACATGCCGTTGGGTGAAACTCTTTTGCCCGGTTCTTTTTCCAGTCTTGCTGTTTTTGTTTCTGCCTCTTACCGCATGAGCGATCGACTTGTGCTGCATGGGACAGGTACGAAACAGTTGCTTACAGCCCCCCCTGGTTCGACTGTTATGGGCTATCCCCTGGATGACCTCTCCTTCGGAGCTAGCTATAGGATTGGGGATAGTTTTACTATTGGAGCCTCCGTTCATATGAGAAATGGCAACGGGTACAATGGGTATAATGGGTACAATGGCTTCAACGGGTACCATTCAACACCCTTTGGAAGTCCGTTTCAGCCATCACCATTCGGTTGGTAATTATGGCTGTTCTGCTTGCCTCCCTTGCTCCTGTATTTATCATTCTTTTCTATATCTACTTCAGGGATAAGTATGAGAAGGAACCGCTGGGCATGCTGATCAAAGCTTTGTTACTGGGCATTGTCATTGTGATTCCGGTGATTTTTGTGGAAAGGATGCTTATGATCCTGATGCCGCAATCGAGTAAGGTGGCAGCAGCTGCTTATCATGCCTTTGTAGTGGCAGGAAGCACAGAGGAGCTATTTAAATTTCTGGCCCTTTACCTCCTGGTCTGGAAGAATCCCAATTTCAATGAGAAATTTGATGGGATTGTCTATGCAGTTTTTGTTTCACTGGGTTTTGCCGGGGTCGAAAATGTATTGTATGTAATGGATGGAGGAATGCAAACTGCCCTTACCAGGGCGATTACCGCAGTACCTGCTCATGCTATCTTCGGAATTACCATGGGCTATTACCTGGGAATCGCTCATATGTACAAGGAATTGAAAGGCAAATACCTGGCCAGGGCTCTCCTGGTTCCCATCCTTTTACATGGCATTTACGATTTTATCCTGATGGTAGAGATCGGCTGGTTATTGCTGCTCTTTGTCCCTTATGTAATCGTACTCTACATCATGGGCATGAAGAAGATGAAAGTATTATCTG
>JAUVIT010000163.1 GCA_030592605.1 Bacteroidota bacterium | reverse complement strand
GATCTGGGAGACCATCGAGGCCTGTCTGGAGCATCTGCCGGAGGCACAGCGGGAAGTGTTTGTAATGAACGAATTTGAAGACTTAAGTTTTAAGGAGATCTCCGAGCTCACCGGTGAGGGGATCAATACACTGCTGTCGAGAAAAAGGTATGCGGTGACATACCTGCGGGAACAGCTACGAGAATTATATAATCAAATAAAAGAAAAATAAACATAAAAACAAGAAATCATGAAAGCAAGAACAGGATTTAAATATGCAGGTTTTGGTGTGCTGGGAGTAGCCGCCATGTTCGGATTCACCTACGTGGTCATGTTGCTCTGGAACTGGCTGGTGCCCGAGTTGTTCAACGGACCGGTAGTCGGTTACTGGCAGACCCTTGGACTACTGGTACTCTCTAAAATAATCTTTTCGGGGCTTGGTAGAGGTCACGGCGACAGATCAAGTCACATCAGGAAGCAGCGCTGCGAAGACGATTTTCCCAAAAGCAATTGGAGGCAGAAGTACGAAGCCAAGATGAATGGCAAGGTGGAAGAGAAAGATGCAAAGGGGGAAGCAGAAGATGGCGAAGTGATTGTTTCGGAATAAGCCCGGAATAGGCCCGGGAAGCCAACAAAAAGCTTACGCCCCCTGCTCTGTGCCGGGGGCTTTTTTTTGGTTCTTACTTACTGCACACGTCAGTAAAATAGGCATTGGGACTGCCCCCTGCGTTTACCAGGACATGTTCGGGAGGGAAAGGTATTTCCCAGACGCAGACTTCCGTCAGTGTTGGCATCTCCGTAACATCCAGAATCCAGAGATCATAACTTCTTGAAATATCCAGGCTTGTTATCTGGTTGTAACCACAGTATAAATGTCTGAGAAATATTTTACTTGATGTGTTAATAGAGCTTAGCTGGTTGTGAGAACAATACAAATCTACAAGTTTGCTATTGGAAGAAAGATCCAGGGTCAAGAGTTGATTCTCACCGCAGTTAAGGATGGATAAGTCCGGATTATTGGAAAGATCCAGGCTGGATAAGAGGCAGTTGGTGCAAGCCAGAACTTTCAATTCAGTATTGGTGGTAACAACCAGGTTAGAGAGCTGATTTGATTCACACATTAAGGAAATCAAGGCGGTATTGCCAGATACATCCAATTCGGTAAGCTGGTTAAAGGAGCAATACAGGCCTATCAGCAATAAGTTTTGACTTACATCGAGCGCAGTGATTTTATTTCGTGAACAGTGCAACATAAGCAAGGCCTCATTCATGCTTACATCCAGCACAGAAAGCTCATTGAATCCACAATCCAAAAACTCTAAATCTGCAAGAGAAGAAACATCCAGGGTGCTCAGTGAATTGCGCCAGCAACTTAAACCCACCAGGGCCCTATTTTCACTTATATCCAATTCCTGAAGCTCGTTCTGAAAGCAATGCAGATATTCAAGATTGATAAATGCTTCTATCCCGGAAAGATCTGTAATTCCTTGATTCCCTACATTCAGATAGGTGACTGCTTCGGCTTCAATATAGGAGATATTGTGATTCTCATCCGTATCTATAATTAGTAAATCTCCATTCTCATCCAATGCGCCGTTAAAAAGAGCATTTGAAAAGGTCTTGTCAGCAATTTTTATGGGATCGTTCGGATCCGGATCCCTTTCGCAGCTTGTGAACAGGACGCTCAATGCGGATGCCAGAAAGAGGATATTTACTAATACTTTCAATCTGCACAGGTTTGATTCAGGCGTGCAAGTTAAGATTTCTCCCCTTCTTTCAGAACCCTTAGAAAATTCCCTCCCAGGATTTTTCTTATCTCTTCGGTGCTGTATCCCCGGTTTAGCAGCTCCTGTGTTACATAGGGAAATCCGCTTACATCGGGCATCTGTACCGGTCCATAGGTGATCCCGTCATAATCCGAACCGAGCCCCACGTGATCGATCCCGGCCACCTTCACAATATGATCGATGTGATCGACCAGGTGTCCCACATAACAGACTGGCATGGGTGGCTGCCTCTTCTCCCAGGCATTCATCTCCTCCTGGAACTCTTCGGGCAACAGATTCTTTGCTCTTAAGGCCGTATAATGTTCTATATAGCGTGCTTCCACTTCTCCTCCCTCGGGAACAAGAAAGAGAGGAAAGAAGTTTACCATTACCATTCCGCCCGTGCCGGCGATCCCCTTGATCAATTCATCTGTAAGGTTGCGGCGTGACGAACAGATCGCTTTGGCCGAAGAATGGGAGGCGATTACCGGTGCTGAGCTCACCCGAAGCACATCGCGCACCGTATCGTCCGAAGCATGCGATACATCCACCAGCATTCCCATCTTATTCATGGACTTTACTACTTTCTTCCCAAACGAGGAGAGTCCCCCGTGCCTGGGTGCATCATATGAGGCATCGGCCCAGTCGGTGGTCTCATTGTGAGTCAGGGTCATGTAGCGGGCACCCAGTTCATAGTAGCGTTCCAGGTTCTTCAGATCGTTCTCCATGGCATGTCCGCCTTCCACACCCACCAGTGCAGCAATCTTCCCCTGGCTGGCAATCCTCGAAATATCATTTGCTGAAACGGCAAGCTCCAGCGCATCGGGGTGTGATCTTGTCAGCTGGTGAATCAACTCAATCTGTTCAATGCAGGCCTGGTTCCCACCCCCGGTGCGCATATGGTCGGGCGATATATATGCCACAAAGACCTGGGCATCCACGCCCCCTTTCCGGAGTCTGGGTATATCGGTCTGCAATTCAGCCTGCGCTTCATTCAATGTAAAGCCGGGTTTCAGGTTCAGTTTTTTGTCAAGGATATTGCCAGGCATATCATTGTGACCGTCAATAACCAGCGCTTCCCTGTGGATCTGCAGTGCCTCCTCGCTAAGGGCGATCTCGCCATAGCCTTCTGTCTGAGCTAAAAGATTGATGGGTCCCATAAGTGGCAGGATTATTCCGCTGGAGGTGAGCCTGATAAATTTTCGTCTGGTGAATCGCATCGTTAAAGATAGTATTTTGTAGATTTGGATGACCAAGCACTTGACCTATGAAAATGAGATTACTCCTGCTCTCCGCACTACTGACGACCATCATCCTTCTTCCATACAAGACCTCCGGTCAGGATATTTTTCCACAGATCACCCAGAATGAGATTACCCAGGTGGAAATTGATAGTGTTGCACTGTTACCTTTTCCGGTCATGGGTATCACAAGGGAATTTGGAGCCACCAACAGGCTTCTCAAAGAAGCAGGGGAGAAGCATTTGCCCAAGGAGGAACTTTTGCGGTTTACAAGCGAGTTGGATACCCTCTTCTCCCAGATTAATTTTTTACAGGGCGATTCCATCATTTATTCTCTTGAGAATGTGAGTTCCAGGGAGCTGGATCAGATCAACCAGCGTGCCCAGTATTATATGAATGAAATTGATGGCTTGCAGGATCGCCTCTCCACGATCGCAAGTGAGATTGAAGAATATACGGCACTACTTTCTGGAAACAGGCAAAGGTGGCAGCTTACGCTGGATCAGGGAGCAGAAGATGAAGCTCTGGAAGCAAGGGTAGAACGAATCAACAGAACCCTCGAGGGGATTGACTCAGTCAGGCACCTGCTCCAGAACGACCTGGTATTCATTCTGCAGGGGCAGGATGAATTCTCGCTTAAGAAGACGGAACTGGAAGACCTGGCGACCAGGGTGAAGGCTCAGAAGGTGGTGCTGGGAGAAACCATCTTCAACAGGGATGTGCCCGGCTTCTTCAAGGACCTTTCCAGCCTGTTTAAAAACAACTTGATAAAATCACATTGGGAGGAGTTTAAAGGATCGTACAGAGCCGATCTGGCCCTGTTGAAATCGGGATACAAGGCAGGCCTGATCAAGACATTTCTGATGTTCCTGGCCTTACTGGCTTTCACGTTCTGGTTCAAGAAGAACCATTCCCGTTTGATTGCTGCAGATAAATTCGAACTATCGGAACTGCATCTGGTCATCATTAACTCACCGGTGGTCTCAACCCTCTTCATTGTGGCCATAATGGTCCGGTTCCTGATCCCCGACCTTCCCCTGATGTTCTATTCCATCAACCTCTTGGTATTGATGATCCCCATGGCCATCCTTATGGTCCGGGTCTACGGAACAGTATTCCGTACCTGGGTCATTGTGCTGGTTATAGCAAGCAGCTTGAATTTATTGTATGAGCTATCCTACCATCCGGGAGTCCTGCTCAGGATCCTGCTTCTGGCCCTGAGCCTGGCAAGTATCTGGCTCTTTGTCTGGATTTATAAAAGGAGACCCTATGCCCAATTGATTAAACATAGTGTCGTATACAAGTTTCTCAGAGTACTGGTGGTGGTCTTCCTGGCGCAGCAAGTCCTGGCCATCATCGCCAACATGGTGGGCCTGTTCCGGCTGGCCGAGGTTTTAGCCCTGATCCCTTTACAGATCGCCGTAACGGCCATTGCCATCCAGCTCGCCACCAAACTTGCTGAGACCATTATTTACCTGACCCTTGCCAGCAATTATTTTCAGAAGCTCAATGTGGTCCGGGAAGAGTTTCAGGTGATTTACCGGAAGAGTACCTGGCTGATCAGTGTTTTTCTCCTGCTTATCTTTTTAAGCATACTACTCAATATATTAACGATCAAGGATTTTGTATTTGACTGGGGCAGGGGAGTCCTTACAGATGGAATTAAGATCGGGGCCGTAGACATTACCCTGGGCAGCATCCTGATCTTTGTCTTTGTGATCTGGCTCTCTATAATGATTTCCAGGATCGCCAGTCATATCCTGGAGAAGGATGTATTTAACAGGGTGAAAGTGGCCAAAGGCATTCCCGGCACCGTGATACTAATGGTGAAGATAGTACTGATCAGTGGTGGCTTTTTCCTGGCTGCAGCAGCTTCGGGGATGCACCTGACCAACCTCTCCATTGTCCTGGGTGCCTTTTCGGTGGGGATTGGTTTTGGCCTGCAGAATATCTTCAATAACCTTGTCTCGGGACTGATCCTGGCCTTTGAGCGGCCCATCAACGTGGGCGATGTGGTGCAGGTGGGACCGCTAATGGGCACAGTACTTTCCATTGGCCTACGTTCCTCTACGGTAAAAACCTTCGATGGAGCAGAGGTAATTGTCCCCAATGGCAACCTGATCTCCAATGAGATGATCAACTGGACCCTGTCCGATCAAAACCGCCGGATGGACATCCGGGTGGGAGTGGCCTACGGAACTGATCCGGAGCGTGTACTGGCAATCATGGAAAAGATTGCAGTGGAGCATAGTTCGGTACGGAAAAAACCGGAACCCAAG
>JAUVIT010000001.1 GCA_030592605.1 Bacteroidota bacterium | reverse complement strand
TACTTTCTCCTCCTGAAGGCGGGTGATAATGTATACGTTCAGAGCCGAGAGGCCCAGGAACTGTACATGTCCCGATTCAGGGAGTCGGTAGAGCAAGGCAAAGTGATCCCCCTTCATATCGAGCGCCTCGCTAACCGGATGTGTGTGTATTGGGTAGTCCAATCGAATAATTTCATATTCCGGGTTTAATGCCAGGGTGTCTTGAAAAAGATCCCCCTCACTTATAAAATCCGGATATGGTCTGTCGGGCATGGTGTGGATCTCAATCTCCATCCACTCAAAATAGAGCAGGTCATCTAAAAATGGCAAGTCCATCCTCTTCCCGGTCTCTTGGCCAGCATGATACTCGTAAAACTCAAAGGGCAGCTTCCAAACCTGAGGGGTCTGCGGAATCCCTTCCGTGAAAAAAACCTGAACAAGCTCTTCCCATTGACTCTCCTCAAGGGCAGCCACTGTAATTGGGAAGGCTGTATGAAGCGTATCGTTAACTACGTTGGAAATCAGGCGATGGTAATGATGGATCCGGCCGGGAGTAATGCCCGGAAGCTCCCGCTCTTCGCCGGTCCTGCAGTATTCACCCAGCTGTTCCTGAATCGCTATGGTCTCTTTAAGCAGATGCATGATTTACCTCCCAATGTCTTTTTAATATGCTCTTAATCTTTGTGAGCTCTCCCTGGATCTGTTCCAGGTCCTCAAAATTGTAATCCCGTTCCAGCAGTACCGGTACAGGGTTCATCTTCTGTATGGTCCACTCAAAAAGCTCATATACCGGATCTATGATGGGCTGACCATGGGTATCGATGATCAGATCGGGTTCCACCTGCTCATGGCCCGCCATATGGATATAGGCCACCCGCTCAAGGGGAAGCTTGCCAATAAATTCCTTTGCATCGTAGTTGTGGTTGAATGCATTTACATACACATTGTTTACATCCAGCAACAAGTCGCAGCCGGCCCGGTCAACAATTTCATTCACAAAATCGATTTCGCTCATCTCTGCTGCCACCGGTGTATAGTAAGATACATTTTCAATAGCCAGGGGTCGCTCAAGCGCATCCTGTACCCGCCGGATCCGGTCAACCACATGATCGATGGCATCCTGGCGAAATGGGATGGGCAAGAGGTCATAAAGATGAGCGTTCTTGCTTTTGGTATAGCTCAGATGTTCCGAATAAATCTTCACCTGATTATCATCAAGGAATTCTTTTAGTTCCCTGACAAATGCCCAGTCAATCTCCTCAGGGCTACCCAGTGAAAGGGAGAGACCATGACAGGTTATGGGATACAAGTCTGCGGCACGTTCCATGACCCTACGCCATGCGCCACCCATGCCCATCCAGTTTTCCGGTGCAAACTCCAGGAAATCGGGAGTAAGTATCCTGTTATCAAGAATCTCCTCCGCAATATCCCTTCTGAGTCCTAATCCAACCATGCCTTCCTTGCTTTCCATAATAGCTTCTTTTTTTAAATGGAACCCCGGATATTTCCGGGGTTCCTTCCGGACCTGTAAACCACATCAACAATTACCATCTCTGGTCTAACCTAACTAACCCTGACGGTCCGGATTCCTGAATTATACTACTTCTTCTCGGACTTCTTCTTAGTGGACTCCTTTTTGTCTCCTTCACCGCATTTGCCTTCTCCACATTTGGCTTCGGCACTTTTAGATTCGGTAGCAGTCTCGGCGGTTTTAGCCGTAGTGGCCTCGCTCTTCTTGGCATCTTCCTTTTTGTCTCCTTCACCACACTTGCCTTCTCCACATTTCCCTTCACCACACTTCAGCTCACCAAATTTTACAGCATTGGCTTCCATGGGATTGACCTGATTACTATTCATATCAATCAGGTGACTGCGCACCTGTGAACCAGTTCCAAGGTGATTATAGGCCAGGATATCTGCACCAAATGAAGGTGTTGTGGCCAATGTTGTTGTCAGCAATGCTCCGGCTACCATAGTAGCGGATTTTAAGATCTTTTTGTCTGTTTTCATGATAATACAATTTTTGATTAGTAATGATTTTGAGCTCTAAGTCGTAAGCGGAAGAATATCCTTACAAGAAATCTGCAGGGAGGTGGAATTTTAACAACTATTTAGCATTTAGCTCCCGGTTTAGCTCCTTATCTATACGAGATCCGGCATCCGGAGAGAGTTTATGGCTACATGATTCATGACTGACCCCGTCCCGGTATACCTCCATGGAGTAGTTGAGCTCGCCTATTTGCTTTGCATATTTTCTACAGAGATGGCAGGTAAGGAGGTGCATTTTCAATTGCCACCATCTTCTGAAGTTCAGCTTGCGTTCTTCGCGTAAGGAGATAAGAAAACTCGCCTCATCACAGGCGATCATCTGCTTGCTCATAAAAACCATCATTCTGTATCCTGGACCTTTTGCCATATTAACTCAACCATTTATTTTCTAAACATTCTCGCATTCTCAACCTGGCCCTGTGTAACATGACCCATAAATTAGACGGGGTAATACTAAGTTCCTTACATAAGGTATCAGAATCTTCCTCATCGATCATTCTCATAATAAAGGCAGCAGCCAGTGGTGCTGGCAGATTCTCAACACAGAGATTTATATATTTCATTAGCTCCTCTTGCTCCAACTCCCCTTCCGGCAGAAGGGAATGTGAGTTGGGGCCCGTACCCTCCAGCCAATGTCCCCTGAAAGGCTCTTCGCTTCGGTAGAAATCTCCATCAAAGACGGTTTCCTCATGCGATCCGAAAGCAGACTCTTTGGAGGAGTACTTCTTCCGGTAAGTATCGATAATCTTTCTCTTTAAAATGGAGATAAGCCAGGTTCGTTCCGTACTTGCTCCTCTAAACCGGTCCATGGCTTTCAGTGCTGCAAGAAAAGTCTCCTGGACCAGGTCCTCGGCTTTACCACTGTCATTCACCCTCCCAAGAGCATAAGAGAAAAGATAATCCCCATATCTTTCTACCCACTTTTGCGGGTCCAGCTTATGTTCTTTTGAGTCAGACATCTATCCTTCTTCGGAATGAATGGTACAAGATAGAAAATTCTGATATGTTTCAGCTGGAAATGTTTACTTTTGCGAGATGAAAACGTTAGATACCAAAGGGCTAAAGTGTCCGCAACCACTCATTATGCTTAAGGAGGCCTTGCTGGATTTGAAAATGGGGGAAGAGATAAGTGTGGAGACCGATAACGACACCTCCCTGAAGAACCTGCTAAGCTATCTGAAGGACCAGGGTGTGGAACCCAAAGTTAGCTCTGCCGGTAATGTTCATACCCTGGTGACCATAAAGCCGGAAAAGGATCTTGCAGCAAGCAACCCGGCCATCTATTGCACCACCGATCTCCCCTTTTCTTATGTGGTATGCATCAAAGGAGAACTGATGGGCGATGGTGATCCCGAACTGGGAAAGTTATTGATGGAGACCTTTGTGGATAACCTGAAGTTACAGGAGCAGCTGCCCACCCATGTGGTTCTCTATAACGGGGGTGTAAAATTGGCCATGAAAGAGTCGCCCGTATGCAACTCTCTTACAGAACTGGAAGAATTGGGGACACGTATCATGCTGTGTGGTACCTGTATAGACCATTATGGACTACAATTCGATATCGGGGTTGGCATGATCTCCAATATGGTAGTCATCACTGAAACTCTGGCTGAGGCCGGACATGTTGTTACTCCCTGAGCGCACTCCCATGGATAAGAAATTTGACCTGTTGTCTACCATCGAGTATGGCGGCTGCTCAGCAAAACTACCTGCCGGACTGCTCTCAGAAGTCCTGAGTAAACTGCCGGTGGCTACAGATCCCAGGCTCCTTGTAGATGTGGATACCCATGACGATGCCGGAGTTTACAAGATTAATGAGGAGACGGCCCTGATCTTTACCACCGATTTTTTTCCGCCCATCTGTTCTGATGGCTATGAATTCGGAGAGATCGCAGCGGCCAACTCGCTCTCAGATGTATATGCCATGGGTGGAACCCCTCTCCTGGCCCTGAACCTGATGATGTTCTCACAGGAGAAAATTCCGCTGAATGTATTCGGGGAGATTCGAAAAGGGGGACACGATAAAGTGAGTGAGGCAGGAGCCCTGACTGTGGGCGGACATACCATTGATGATCACCCACCCAAATACGGGCTGGCTGTTGTAGGTACAGTACATCCCGACCAGCTGATAACCAATGCAGCTGCCATGCCCAACGACATCCTGGTGCTCACAAAATCCATAGGTACCGGGGCTCTTGTTTCGGGAGAGAAGAACGGCCTTTGCAGTCATGAAGATTACAACAGGGCTCTGAAACAGATGAAACACCTGAACAAACATGGCGCAAGCCTGGCTGTCAAATATGGAGTGAGGGGTATGACCGATATTACTGGTTTTGCTTTGGCCGGGCATGCCATGAAAATGGCTGAAGCCAGTGGGAAAAGCTTTCGCATCCGCAGCTCTCAGATCCCATTGCTCCCGGGTGCCTATAATGTATATGAAAAAGGAAGCATTCCCGGTGCTACCTTCAGGAACCTGGAATTTACAGATCAACATGCCCATTACACCAGGGGTGTGGATTATAATATGAAGATGCTGGCTCATGATGCACAGACCTCGGGCGGACTCCTGATGGCGGTGAATCCGGACCATGCCGGTGCTCTGCTTGAGGATCTAAACAGGATTGACCCGGAAGTTTCAGCAGTGGAGATCGGAGAGGTTATTCCAGAGAGTCCGCGACGCTTATACTTTGAATAATACAGTTCGTTTTTCGTACCTTTAAATCATGAGCAGACGAAGTTCTTACAGTTTTATCTATAACCTGCAGCGTATAATCCTGCTGGTTTTCTTTACCACTACCTCCATTGCCCTTTCCATTCCATTGGCCATGCTGGTCATGAAGCTTTCACCCAATCAGCTCTACCCTCTGGTGATTACCCTGCTTGTCTATATGGTAGTGGTCGTGATACTGGGAGCAATGATCCATGTGATTAGCTATATCCCTTTTAACCTGGCCACCGCTTTCGATCCCATAAAAAATGATATCGCTTCGGGAGATATCTCCAGCATAAAACAGTTGGGGGAGCGAATCACCAGTTTTACGGTGCAATTTTACAATTTCTCATTTCTCGATATTTCTCATGCGTATATCGAAATCCAGGAAAGTGGAATAATCGGGTTCGAATCGAATAGTCAGGTCGATAAAGTATTAAAGGAGTACAGTATGCTTGATAAAAGCAGAGTACTTAAAGAGATTACCCTGGCAGGTAAGATTTCCCTGCCAGAACGCGACTATCACCTTTATATCCTGCCCCTCTGGTTAGGAGAATCATGGCTCGGTTATATGGCACTCCTGTCCGAAAAACGAATCAGCCGCTTCTTTCGGCGCTTCCTGATGGAGTACGAGGGGAACTTTCTGGATGACCAGATTATGCATGTGGCCAGAATGAATAAAAAATAGGAGACATGCTGGCTTCAATCATTTTTATCAGTATCAGTTGCATCATTATCTGGCGCTCCGCACACGGTTTCGAGATCGCATCCGACTTCCTGGGCAGAAAGATGCCGCTTGGGATCAAGGGAGCCACAATCAATGCTGTTGCCAGTTCCATGCCCGAATTTCTGACCACCCTGTTTTTCCTTTTTTACCTGCGTGATGCGGATGGTTTTTCGGGTGGACTGGGTGTGACCTCGGGAAGTGCCCTGTTCAACCTGCTGATTATCCCCGCCCTGGTTGTGTTGATGCTTTTCAGATGCGATAAGGGACGATGCATTGAATTAAACAAAAAGGTGTTGCTTCGTGAAGGAACTGTGCGACTGATCTCACAACTCATCTTTGTAATCTTCCTCTTCAGTGGGGAGCTAAGGGCCAGGCACGGACTGGTCCTGGTATTGGTTTATTTCTTTTACCTGGGACTTCTTTATGCCATTACCCGAAAGCGAAAAAAGTCGAAACGGGAATATACAAGACCCGCAGCACCTCTTAAAAGGGGACTCCTTGGTGCACTGCTAACCCTGGACATGATTGCAATCGTGTTAAACGGCAGGAAGATCAATACCATGCGGGCATGGCTTCTCCTGGGATTAAGTACGCTGGTTATGACCTTCGGGACCTGGCTGCTGGTCTATGGAACAGACCTCTTCGGTGAGATAACCAACATCCCCCTGATCTTTGTGGCAGTGGTCTTATCTGCTGTCGCCACATCGGTTCCGGACACCATCATATCCATTAAGGATGCCCGTAAAGGAAATTACGATGATGCAGTTAGCAATGCCCTGGGCAGCAATATTTTTGATATCGCCTTCGCATTGGGATTTCCTATCCTGCTCTACAATCTGATCCATGGAGAAATCGTAGCACTCAACCAGGATTTACTGGCCTTTACCAAAGAGGTATGGGTATTTCTGCTTATGGCTACTTTCCTGGCCCTGGCAATTATGCTGATTGGAAAAAGATTCACCCGGCCAAAAGCACTTTTGATGCTGGGAATCTACCTGCTGTTTTTGTTTTTTGTAGGCACCCAGGTGGGAGAAGGATTCGGGAGCATTGGCTTACCCATAGGTGAATTTCTAAAGAGCGTGGCCGATTGGATCGGGACCATGCCCAACTAACAATATTTTTTCAGCAGGGCCAGAACTTCTACATCTGCCTCCAGCCAGTCTATTTCTTCAAGTTCAGATCGATGCACCCAGCGATACGACCTGTGTTCCGAAAGGTGGATCTTACCAAGCTTGATCGAACATACAAAAGGGATCAGTTTTATGGAGCTGTCGCTATAGAGATGTTTCACTGATGGGAGCAATTGCAGGACATAGATCTCTACTCCAAGTTCTTCCCTTATCTCCCTGATGATAGTGCCTTCGGGAGTCTCGCCCGGTAATAGCTTTCCGCCGGGGAACTCCCATTTCAGGGGATGAGGCATTAGCTCGCTTCTCTGGGTAACCAGAACCATATCACCATCCATAATTACCGCACAGCTCACCTCGATCAAGGGCAAATTCATGCTCCTACTTTCTTTTTGGGTAATCCACATAGGTCTCCTTTACATATTTACGTCCAATCTCTCTCCAATTCTCCGACTCCAGTGTCACGATTACAACCCCGGCTGTTGGAAGATTATCCAGGGGAAGCTCCAGGAAGCTATTGGCATATGTTGTAAAAGAGGGATTGTGGCCAAAAACAGCCAGGCTCCTGAAAGCTTCAGAAACACTGGCAACTACCTCCTCTATGTCCGACTGGTAGGCCATGTATAGGGCATCTGTAATCTGCAGGTTCTCCGTACCGACTCCCCAGCTCTTTGACATGATCAAGGCCGTATTTCGGGCCCTGCTGGCCGGGCTCGAAAGAAGCAGCTCAGGGACCATATTAAGAGCCTGCAATCGCTCCGCCATCTCCCCGGCATTTCGTATGCCACGCGTGGCCAGGGGACGATCGATATCCTCCAGACCCTCGTGGTCCCAGCTGGACTTTCCGTGTCGAATAATAAACAGTTTGCGTTCCATTGTCCTCGTAATAGTCAGTCTTAAAGCAAGTTACTGGCCAAATCAGCCAGGTAACTGCGCTCCCCCTTTACCAGGTGCACATGGGCAAAAATATCCTGCCCCTTCATTCGGTCGGCCAGGTAGGTCAAACCGTTGGATTTGGTATCCAGATAAGGAGAATCGATCTGCTGAATATCTCCTGTGAAAATCATCTTGGTTCCTTCCCCTGCCCTGGTAATTATGGTCTTCACCTCGTGGGGAGTCAGGTTCTGCGCTTCATCCACAATAAAGAAGACTCTGGAAAGGCTTCGTCCGCGAATATAGGCAAGCGGTGTGATCATCAGCTTCTCTGTCTGCTGCATCTCCTCAATGCGACTGTGCTCCTTACTCTGCATTTTGAACTTCTGCTTGATCACCGATAGGTTATCGAACAGTGGCTGCATAAAGGGTCCGATTTTCTCATCCACATCGCCCGGCAAATAACCCATATCACGGTTCCCCAGTGGAACAATGGGCCTGGCCAGGAAGATTTGCGTATACATTTTCCGTTGGTGTATTGCCGCTGCAAGCGCAAGCAGTGTTTTTCCCGTCCCCGCCTTACCTGTTAGTGCCACCAGCTGAACTTCCGGCCGAAGCAGTGCATCCAGTGCAAAGGTCTGCTCAGCATTGCGCGGATCGATTCCATAGGTGCGGGTCTTCTCCACCCGGTTCACTACCTTATTAAAGGGATCATAATGACCCAATCCGCTCTTGGAATTATTTCTGAAAATAAAATACTGGTGGGCCAGCGGTGGCTTTGGAAGTTCGAAGCGCTCCACCGGGACTCCTTCCATGGATTCATACATGTCGGAGATGGCCATATCGTCCGTTACATCACTGGATTTTACATTCTCATAGATATCATCGATGTTCTGGACCATGTCGTTATGGTAGTCCTGGGCCATGATACCCAGAGACTTGGCCTTCATTCTCAGGTTAATGTCCTTGGTGATAAGGATAAGCGGTCTGCTTTCGCCATTCTTAAGATGCAGATGCTCTGCAATGGCCAGGATTCGATGATCGGGTGTGTTTTCCGGGAAGGAGGTTGAGAGTTGTTCCGAAGCATGCTGTCCGGTACATATACTCAGTTTCCCTTTTCCTCTTCCCAGTGACAATCCTCCGTTAAAGAGCTTATCCCCACTTAGTTTATCCAGCTCCCTGGTAAACTCCCGGGCATGAAAATTGATTATGTCGTTTCCTTTCTTAAACCTGTCAAGCTCCTCCAGCACCGTGATGGGCACAACGATGTCGTGCTCATCAAAATTGTGAATGCTTTTGTAGTCATGAAGTAAGACATTGGTATCCAGAACAAAGATCTTTCGATTTTTTTTCACAGCATTTGCCATATTTCCCCTCCCATTAAGCTAACTTTACTCTGGCTCAAAAATAGGATTTTTTGTCCCCCATGAGCCAGCAAATTATTCACATTGACCCAAGTTTTACACACAGTTATGAACCTTTATGAACATGGAAAAACTTGACTTTATACTCGACAGGAGAAGCATCCGCAGGTTTACCGATCAAAAAATTGACAGTAAGCAGATTCTTACCATGCTTACAGCTGCCATGTACGCGCCTTCGGCAGTGAATATGCAGCCCTGGCATTTTGTGATCATCGATGATCCCTCTTTGATGGAAACAATAATGGAGATACACCCCTATGCCAGGATGCTGCAAACCGCTTCTCATGCAGTGGTGGTCTGTGGTGATGAGCAGCTTCAGCACGACGACGGCTACTGGGTAGTCGACTGTGGTGCTGCCACACAGAACCTGCTTCTCGCGGCCCAGACCATGGGGCTTGGAGCATGCTGGGTGGGGCTTCACCCCAGGGAGGAGCGAAAAACAGCCTTCTCCAGGCTGCTGCACCTTCCCTCCCATGTGAAACCCTTTGCCCTGGTTGCCCTGGGTTATCCCGAGGAACAAAAACCAAGACCGGACCGCTTCCATGGCGAAAAAATAAGATACAACGGATGGGACCTACCATATATCCAGGAATGACTTACCAGGAAGCCATTGATTTTCTCTTTACCTCCCTGCCCATGTACCAGCGGCAGGGGAAAGCAGCCTATAAGAGTAACCTTGATAATACTCACAGGCTGGACCAGGCCTTCGGGCATCCCCATCGAAACTATCCCACCATCCATGTGGCCGGAACCAATGGCAAAGGATCGGTGAGCCATATGATCGCATCGGTTCTGCAGGCATCTGGACTGAAAACCGGGCTCTATACCTCCCCTCACCTGCTCGATTTCAGGGAGCGAGTCAGGATCAACGGACAGTCCATTCCAAAAGATGAGGTCACCGGGTTCGTGACCGGAAACCAGGAGATTATCCGGGAAATTCAGTCATCCTTTTTTGAGATGACGGTCTCCATGGCTTTTGACTATTTTGCCAGAGAGCAGGTGGATGTGGCAGTTATCGAAACTGGTTTGGGAGGCAGGCTGGACTCAACAAATATTATTACACCCGTCCTTTCTATTATTACCAATATCTCACTGGATCATACCGAATTCCTGGGCACCGAGCCCACCTCCATTGCCAGGGAAAAGGGTGGAATCATCAAACAGGGAGTGCCTCTTGTTATAGGACGGGCCGAATCACCCGTTCTTGAAGTGCTGCGCTCCATTGCCCAGGAGCACGAAGCACCTGTCGTTTGTGCAGACCAGATCTACGAACCACGATTCAGGACCCTGAACACTGATGGAAGAATGCAACTGAGGATAGGAAAATACATCAATCCTTCCATGAAAACCATTACCTGCGATCTTACAGGGGAATACCAGCAGGAAAATATAATCACGGCACTTACTGCACTGGAACAGCTACGGAAACTTAATTGGAAGATCAGCGAGTCTCATATAGAGGAAGGATTTGCCTCGGTAGTCAGATCAACCGGGATCACAGGAAGATGGCAGACCATCGGTAGCAATCCAAGAAGTATCTGTGACACGGCGCATAACGTGGACGGAATCGCAGCTGTAATCAGGCAGATTAAACAGATTCCGTGGCATAGGCTCCATATGGTATGGGGTATGGTGGATGATAAGGATCTCGATATGATTCTTCCCCTGCTCCCCGAAGAAGCCACCTACTATTTTACCCGTGCATCCGTCCCCAGGGCCATGGATTCCAAAGTGCTGGCTAAACGCGCCAGGGAATTTGGCTTAAAAGGCTTCCCTTTTCCAAATGTGGAAGAGGCATACCGGGCAGCACAAAAGGAGGCCGGAGCCAGGGATATGATCTTCACGGGGGGCAGTACCTTCGTGGTGGCCGACCTGCTAATGAAATTTTAACTTTCTTTACTTCTCAAAGTAAATGGTGAGTCGAATGCAGTACAAAGAAATATGCTTCAGCGCCATGGAAGTGGTGAAAACTGCTGCTGCCTATGTGAGGGAGCAGCACGAAAACAGGCAGGGACTGGCCATCGAGGAAAAGGGGAGGCAAAATTTTGTCACCCATGTCGATAAGGAGGCTGAAAAGATCCTGGTAGCCGGACTTTTAGAGCTTCTTCCCGAAGCAGGTTTCATCGCTGAGGAGGGGACTAACAACAGTCGGGGAGAAAAGTATAACTGGGTGATCGATCCGGTTGACGGCACTACCAACTTTATTCACGGAGTTTTTCCATTTGCCATCAGCGTGGGACTCACCGCTCACCATGAAGTGGTGGCCGGAATTGTCTACGAATTTGGCCTTGACGAGTTTTTTTATGCCTGGAAAGGCGGAGGTACGTGGCTCAACGGCTCACAGGTCCGGGTAAGCGAGGTTCCACGGGTTGATCAGGCCCTGATTGCTACCGGATTTCCCTATACCAATTTCAAGTACCTGGAGCAGTTTATGCGGAGCATGGACCATTTTATGAAAAACTCTCACGGGCTTCGCCGCCTGGGTTCTGCCGCCACCGATATCGCCTATGTGGCTTGTGGGCGGTATGATGGATTCTATGAGTACGGGCTTCATCCCTGGGATGTGGCTGCAGGCATGCTTCTGGTAAAAGAGGCGGGTGGAGCAGTCTCCGACTTCGCAGGCCATGCCGATCCTTTGTTTGGTGAACATATAATCTGCTCCAACCTTATGATTTTCAATGAGTATCAGTCGATCATCCAGGAAATCATGCTCTCCCCATGAAAGAGGTATCCATTGTCATCCTGAACTGGAACGGAAGGCAGCACATGGAGCACTTCCTCCCGGACCTGGTACGCCATACTACCCATCCCGGTGCAGAGATTGTTGTGGCAGATAACGGATCCGTGGACGACTCCATTGAATTTCTGAAAAAGGACTATCCACACATCCGGATCATTGAACTGGAGCTTAACTATGGATTCAGCGGGGGATATAACCGGGCAATGGAACTGATCGATGCCAGATACGTGCTGCTGCTGAACTCCGATATTGAGGTTAGCGAAGGGTGGCTGGAGCCCATGCTGGAGCTAATGGAAAAAGATCCCACAGTGGGAGCCTGTACTCCCAGGTTCAGGGACTTTAAAAACAGGTCGTATTTTGAATATGCCGGGGCCGCCGGAGGTTTTATTGACCACTTTGGTTACCCCTTCTGCCGGGGTCGTATTTTCGATCATCTTGAAGAGGATCAGGGTCAGTATGACAAAGCCATCGACCTGTTTTGGGGCTCAGGAGCCTGCCTGATGATCAGGTCGGATCTATTCAGGGAGTCGGGTGGACTGGATGAACAGTTTTTTGCACATATGGAGGAGATCGATCTCTGCTGGAGACTTCAGCGAATGGGGTACCGGATCCGCTACATACCCTCTTCAACAGTTTTCCACGTGGGGGGAGCTACCCTGCAAAGAGGAAATCCATTTAAGACCTATTTGAATTTTAGAAACAACCTTCTCCTACTCTATAAAAACCTTCCGACCCATGGCCGTACAAGAATCCTGCTTTCCAGGATGATTCTGGATGGAATTTCGGCCTTCAGGTTTTTGTTCCAGGGGGCTTTCAAGGACTTCATAGCGGTATTCAAAGCACATTTGTCCTTTTATGGGATGAAATCTTCGTATAGGGGGATAAAGAATAAGAACAAATATGCCGAAAATGACGTTATTGTAGCAGGAATTTATCCCGGCAGCATTGTTGCCGATTTCTTCCTGAAAAGCAAGCATAAATTCAGTGATCTGGACCAATCGTTCAGAGAAAAGTTTTAGAAAACAGATGATGGACAGTTATAAAAAATATATACCGGAAGAGGTAAGTAATCTTCCCCTGATGTTAAAAAATAGCGCCAAACTCTTCCAGTCGCAGCCATCGCTCACCAGTGTGGATGGAACTGCTTACACCTATGAGGAGCTTGACAGAGCCAGCCAGCATGTGGCAGTGATGCTTAAAAGTGCCGGAGTTGGCAAAGGCAACAATGTGGCCATTCTGGCCGAGAACAGTCCCCATTGGGGCCTTGCATATTTTGGCACCCTGATCTGCGGGGCCACCACCGTACCTATACTTCCCGATTTCCGGGCTACAGAAGTGCGCTCCATCCTGGAGCACGCTGGAGTGAAGACTGTTTTTATCTCCGGCAAGCTGATCTCCAGACTGAACGAGGGCTTGCCCCCTACAGTTGAGATGGTAATCAATACGGACGACTTCCAGCTCCTGGATATAAGCAAAGGAATGGTTGTAGAACCTAAGGGAACACCGGGTGCGCTGGCAAAACTCAATGAGGAGTCGAAGATCTCCGTGGGTGATAAGGGTTTTTATGAGGCCGACGGTGAAGAGCTGGCCTCCATCATCTACACTTCAGGCACTACGGGTCGCTCCAAGGGAGTGATGCTGACCCATACCAATCTGCTGAGCAATGCGGTACAATCGGGCACCGTACACAAGGTGGTTCCCGAAGACCGCTGGCTTTCGGTATTGCCCCTTGCACACACCTATGAATGTACCATCGGAATGATAATAACCCTGCTTAATGGCGCCATGGTTCAGTACATCGACAAGGCACCTACAGCTGCCTACCTGGGACCGGTGCTGAAAAAGCTGCAGCCCACAACCATGCTGACGGTCCCATTGATCATTGAGAAAATATACAGGTCCACCATCAGGCCCAAACTGACCAAATCGGCGCCCATGCGCCTCCTGATGAAAATGAGACCCACACGAAAGCTGCTCTCCAAAGCGGCAGTTAAAAAGCTTATGAGTTTCTTTGGCGGGCAAATACGCTTCTTTGGAGTGGGTGGTGCTCCCCTGGCTCCCGATGTGGAGAAGTTCCTGCTGGAAGGTGGTTTTCCCTATGCCATCGGCTACGGACTTACCGAAACCTCACCCATGTTGGCCGGGTTCAATCCCTCCAATGCCGTATTCCACTCTGTTGGAAAGGTGATGGAAGGGGTGACTGTCAGAATAGACAATCCAGATCCTCTTACCAAAGAGGGTGAGATTGTGGTGAAAGGTTCCAATGTGATGAGGGGTTACTATAAGGATGAAGAGAAGACCCGCGAGGTATTTACCGACGATGGTTATTTTCGTACGGGCGACCTGGGCATCATCGATGAAAAGGGAATCATCTATATTAAAGGACGCTCCAAAAACATGATCCTGGGAGCCAATGGTGAAAATATCTATCCCGAAGAGATCGAAGCGGTCCTTAACAGCAGAGAGATAGTGAGCGAATCGCTGGTCATGGAGTACAAGGGGAAACTGACAGCCAGGGTACACCTGAAGATGGAAGTAATGGAGGAGCAGCTCCAGCACCTGAAGGAGAATGCAGCCGAATACAAGAAGCAACTGCAGGAAAAAGCGGACAAAGTACTGGCCGAGTTGATGACACAGGCGAACCAGCATGTGGCCCGTAATTCAAAGCTGCAGTTTATGATCCATCAATTGCAGCCTTTCGAAAAAACTGCCACCCACAAGATTAAAAGGTTTCTCTACCAGCAAGCCACTTAAACCTTAGAGAGCATCAGGTCCAGATTCTCAAACCTGGTCTGGTAATCCTCATAAAGGGCATCGCGTTAGTCAATTAATAAAGGCTTGAGGACTTCCAGTTCCATTACCCGGCTCCCTTTTAGCAGGATATAATGTCCTTCTGGATGCTCTTCCCTGAGGTAAGTCTCAAGTTCACCCCTCCCTTTGAAAACAGCTATGCGATCGGATGGTTCACACACCTGGTAAAAGTTTGGTCCTACCAGCAAAACCCGGTCCACATCCAGGGTGTTAATCCAATGAAGCAGCTCCCTGTGCTCCTCTTCTGAACTTTCACCCAATTCTGCCATATCCCCAAGTATCAGCATGATGGGAGATGTGGCATAGCTCAGCAATCCTCCAATGGCCACCCGCATACTACTGGGATAAGCATTGTATGAATCCAGCACCAACTTGTTCCGCCCGCCTTCAAGCATCTGGGATCTCTGATTTTCTGGAACATACCCCGAAATGGCAGCTGCTATGGCTCCACCTGAGATTCCAAAATGCAATCCTGTTGCTGCTGCAAGCAGGATATTTTGAAGGTTGTAGGCACCCACCAGCTTGGTAGAAAAGGGATAGACCTCTTTCCCCATATGCAGCTCCACTTCAAGAAAGGGCGTCTGTCTAAGCAGGTTTACTGCCACTGGCAGATCTCTTTCAGGAGCAACCACCCTGCTTGTTACACCAAGCTCTTTAGCTTTTCTCTGTAAGATCTGATCCCGCCCGTCAACGATGGCCACCCCTCCATGGGCCGCCAGATAAGCGTAGAGTTCACCCTTGGCATCCAGCACGCCCTGCAGGGAACCAAATCCCTCCAGGTGGGCCTTCCCCACATTGGTTATCAAACCCACATCCGGGGCAGCAATTCTGGCCAGTTCAGCGATCTCGCCCGGATGGTTTGCACCCATCTCAACTACGGCAAGCTCCTCCCCTTTCAATGCAAGCAGTGTAAGTGGCACACCAATGTGGTTGTTCAGATTACCCCTGGTTACAAGTAGCTTATATTCCGTTGACAGCACAGCAGCCAACAGTTCTTTGGTTGTTGTTTTTCCATTGCTGCCTGTAATGGCAACAAGGCGGGGCGCCACCTGCATGCGATGGTAGTGGGCCAGTTCCTGCAAAAGCTCAAGTGTCGACGACACCACCAGAACCCGTTCAGATCCTTCCAGATCCGTTCTCTCCGTTATGGCCAGCCTGCACCCCTTCTTCAGGGCATCTTCCACAAATCTGTTTCCATCAAACTGATCTCCCCGCAGGGCAAAGAATAGTGCACCATCTGTCTCCTGGCGTGTATCGGTACATATGCCGGTAGATTGAAGAAACTCCTGGTAAATCTGTTCAGTGGACATCCTGATATGCTAATAATAACAGAGGCTGCTTCTCGAAAGAAACAGCCTCCTGATATATCTTGATAAATGTATCTTTAGAATCCAGTCGGTGTTCCCACACGAATCATGGCACAACGGAACCCAAGGTCATCCCTGGACTCAGTTTCAATCAGGAAACGTCGCTCACCCGGACTCAGCCAGTAGGCCCGGTCCTTCCACGATCCACCTTTATAAACCCTGGACTCATCACTCATCAGGGACATCCGCTCCGATTCAGTATTGATATACATACTGCCGGAACCTTCATATTCGTCCTGACTCTTCTCTCCTGACTCAAACACTGATTCCTTATCTCCATCCATAAAATTCCGGTAGTCAGATTTACGGTAGTTAAAACGACCTTCCAGATCTGCTTCTGATACAGGTTCCCTTTGCAGGCGTCCGAGACTATCAATCATTGGAGTTGAGTTGGCATCAAGGGACATCTGATCAAACTGGTTTCCCCTAAAGGGCCTGAAATCAGATACATCCTGCGATGAAAGAGGACGGTAAACATCCTGAACCCACTCATTTACATTTCCAGCCATGCAGTAAAGACCATAATCGTTCGGCCAGTAAGACTTCACAGGAACAGTAATAGAACCTCCGTCATTCAGACTTCCGGCCAGCCCCATCATATCACCTTTACCCCTGACAAAGTTGGCACGCATTTTACCCATATCCCGTGCATTATCATTTCTGACATTGTGTCCGTTCCAGGGATAAGTTCTGCGCTCCCAAAGGAGTTCATCAACCGAGTTTCCAACAAGACCGAGAGCAGCATATTCCCATTCTGCTTCAGTAGGAAGCCTGTACTTGGGCAGCAGGATCCCATCCTCCACATTGATCAGCCTCGATTCTACATTGGGATTAAGGCTGGGCTGGGGATTAATAATATTAGGGGTGTAGAGTCCATAAATATAGGACTCCGTATTGAAATTCCTTTCATCTTGCTGATCTGTAGACAGTTCGATATGTCCCATATCTACCAGGATCATCTCATTCACCCTGTCGGTCCTCCAGATGCAATAATCCTGTGCCTGGAGCCAGTTGACACCAACTACTGGATACTCATTAAAGGATGGATGGCGATAGTAGTACTCCACATAGGGCTCATTATAAGCCATGGGATCACGCCAAACCAGTGTATCCGGCTGAGCAGCTCTGATCACCTGGGGATTATTCATCCCAAATACGCGCCCCAACCAGTTGATATACTCCCGGTAATCCACATTGCGAATTTCAGTTTCATCCATATAGAAAGAACTGATGGTTACTCTGCGGGGAATGTTGTTCCATTCATACAGTACATCATCCTGGGTCTTACCCATGGTGAAGGTTCCACCTTCAATCAAAATCAGGCCCGGTCCGGTCTCCTGTTCGGAGGCTGTCATTACCTCAAATCCTCCGTTATCAGGGTCATTGTAGGCCCATCCGGTGGTTGTTGAGGCATTGCCAGATGAGGTTACATCCTTTCCTCCACATCCCCAAAGCATCAGTGCAATAAGCAATACGGGGAACAGTCTCATCATCATTTTCATGGCTTCCTTTTTTTCAATTATAAACACGACTAACAAATATTAAAAGAAACATCTACCAAAAGTAACTATATTTTAGGACATTTTATTGCCCGGTGTTTGGTTGATTTCTTCAAGTTTTCAAATATAACCACCATCGATACCTCATGCGCTCCCAGCGTGGGAATATGCAAATCGGGCGGTGAGAGTTTGGCATCGTAACTATACCTTATTCTGAATTGGCCGTTACCATAGCCTGCTGAGAAGATTACAGTACCATAGGAAAAAAGCAGGTCCTGGCGAAACCAGGCCCCGATAATAATCCCCCTGTACAGTACTTCCAATCCGTAGTTTAATTGTTGATAAATATCTTGCTGAATAAAAATCAGATGCGGTGACAGCTGCAATACCTCTGTACCCAACCTCTTTTCTATGATTGGGATCATGGCCCCCAGGTGAGCCGTATACTTTCTCGACAATTTTGTATTGGGATCCTCGGAGGGAGAACCATAGGGCTCCAGCAGGTGATGAAAGGCCACTCCTCCGAAAAAGTTTTTGTAAAAGCCCCCAAATCCAACAGCAAAATCGGGGTATATCTTTGAATAAGAAGTAAGTGTTGTAGTTCCTGCCCCAGTAAGATCCGAAGGAAGTACCAGGTCCGAAGGATCCATATTCCGCTGTCCAACAGAGGCCTGGAATCCTCCACTAATCATCAGATCCGAGGAGACCTGCAGGTGATAGGAATAGATGGCATCCAGGGAGAGGGTATTGAAAACACCTCCACCCTGCCGGTCATTGCCCATATGTACACCCACTCCACCCTGAAGAGCTTCAATATACTGATCGAAAGAGGCGTGGTAAGTCACATAGGGATTGGTAGCTCCCGGCCACTGGTTTCTGTATCCCAGATATACCTTGGCAGGACCCTCCACACCCGCCATGGCAGGATTCATATAAAGGGGATTGGCATAGAATTGCGAGAATGCAGGATCCTGTGCAACAGCATCGCTAAATTGGATAAGCAGTATTCCTGTCATCCATACAAAAACGCTATGATCCTTTGCAACCTTTCTCACCTCAACTTTGTTATAAATACCAATGCATTTACTTCCTGTCATCCTTAATAAAACAGCCCGCTATTTTGTAAGGAATACATACTATTAACGACAAAATCTACGTTTAAATACATATTTTAGCAGCTGTTTGCACAATTTTTATGAGAAACCTCTTTTTCCTCATACTCATCCACTCCGTAATCCTGCTTTATTCTCAAACTGAAAATGTTAACATTCAGTGGAATAGAGAGGATGTTCACCATTTCTTTCCAAATGCATTATACGAGGATGGTGAGAATACGTTACCATATTTCACCAGAAAAATTGCATGGACCTCAAAAGGGATGCTCCCGGTGGTAAGCTTAAAGGTCACGAAAACCACAGAAATCGCTTCTTCTTCCCTGCAAGGAATCGATCAAAGTCGCCTGAAACAGAGCCCCTTACTTGAGTATTCACTTGCAAGAGAAGCCGGGAAATATTTTGTAATGGTGAAGGTATTACCTTTTATCAGGCAAGCCGACGGCAAGGTCCAGCAGGTAGATCGTTTTGAAATTGTCCTGGAGCAGGAAGCTGCCCTGGCACCACTGAAGAGTGCCAAAGCCGGAAACTGGATAGATCATTCCCTGCTGGCTTCAGGTAGCTGGTACAAGATCTCGGTAGAGGAAAGTGGTATACATAAACTGAGTTATGAGCAGCTACAGGACCTGGGGCTTGCAAATCCCGCCGCAGTAAGTGTATACGGATCCGGTGCCAGCTTACTACCAGAACAATATTCCCAGGGCTACATCGACGACCTGGAGGCACTTCCCCTGTATTTCCATAAGGGAGCAGACGATCTGTTTGGTCCGGGTGACCATATCCTCTTCTATGCCAAGGGTCCCGTGCACTGGAACTTTGATGAAGGAAGCGGCATGTATCTCCACCATTTACATACCTATTCCTGGAAAGGCTATTACTTTCTTACAGATGGTCAGGGTGAAGCTGATGGCCCCGATGATGCGATCCTGAGTACCGGAGCACCCACCCATATAGTAACTTCCTATGATTTCCTTGACTTCCATGAAGATGAGAGCTACAACCTGATTCATTCCGGCAGAGAGTGGTACGGAGATGTC
>JAUVIT010000361.1 GCA_030592605.1 Bacteroidota bacterium | reverse complement strand
CTTCCCTGTTCCCTTTAAACTCATTGAGGGTAGCCATGGAAAAATATTCAAAGGGGATATCAGGCTTGGCCAATCCCATAACAAATATTGCCAGGGCCTCCATCTCTCCTTCATCCAGGTTAATCCTAAGCATCTGTGAACCAGGCGACACCATCTCAGGATCTCTGAAGTGCTCCTTCAGCCAGTTGGAGATGGTCTGTTCTCCCTGTATATTTTGAAAGCTATACTCATGTCTGGTTTTCTCTCCTTGTTCAGTAAGATCGGGACCAATGATACCTCCCACACCTCTTGCCAGGTGACAACCCAGGCAGCCTTCAGCTGAAAAGATGATTTTTCCCTTTAGAAAAACTTCCATACCACCCATTGGACCCGACTGATCATCTTCTGGATGATCCTCGATCTGCTCACTAAAAATGGCTAAATGGCAATTGCCGCAGGAAGCCTGAATATAGGGCTGCTCCAGAAGCGGATAAGGCCAGTGTGTCTCAGAAAGCTGGCCGAAAGCCTCCTCCCTGGAAAGTGCTCCGGGCTGCCCCCCATGACAAATGGTGCAGCCATACTGCTGTACGGGATGGTCTCCCAGAAAATCTCCCGGGTGACTTGTATGGGGCTGAGGCATCTGTTGCATGGCGGGGTCCTCCAGTCCATGGTGACAGGAGATACAGCGATCGGAGCGCTTGAAATCGGGCAGATCCACCTGGAAAATGCCCCGCTCAAATACATCGTATCCGTTCTCAGCTCTTTCTTCCAGAATTCCTGCATAAGCTTTCTGAATCTTTCTCCACTCCTTGTTCCTCCCCTCATTGATCCATGCACCGAACAGCAAGAGAAGCAGTACTCCTGCCCCAATCAGCACCAGCCATTGTGCTCTGTACGTGTATCTCTGTTCGTCCATCATAACAATTAAATGACCGGCCACTGATTAACTGACCAGAAAAATTCCCAGTTGGGCCCCCTGAACCAGATTCCAACGACTGTGAATATGACCAGTGCCATAAAGGTGCTGGTAAACAGGGCCAGTGCAGCCATGCGTGAAGATTGTCTTCTTCGCCTGATAATCTCCGCCATCATAATAAAGACTCCACCCGTAATGGTGGCCGGATTAATCAACATCACAAACCACTGTGATATTCCTGGAAACCAATCGCGAAGCCAGCCAAAGCGGATCAGGACTATTAGCTGAAGCACCACCAAAAGAAAAGAAAAAGCGGCCGAGCGCCATACGACCTTAAATCCGGTCTTCCCGGAAAACCATTGTCCCACATACTTGTCCTCCCGATCACGGTACGGAATGGAAAAAAGAAAGACCAGATAGAGCACCGGAATAAGCAGTCCGCCTGCAAAAGCGGAATAGGAGACCAGTTCCTGGATGCCCAGGAAGTACCAGGGCGATTTGGCAGGATTTTCAGGAAAGGAAGGATTGGCCTGTTCCAGGAGCGGAGCATCGGCCACTAGTGCTATAAACAATACCCCTACTACCACCAGCAATAATAATCCAAGTTCGGTCCACATCAGGACAGGCCAGGCATACCATTTGTTGGTACTCCCTTTGTCCTCCGCATAACGCACCGGTCGGCTCAATCCTCCGTCTTTTCGAATCCTCCAGAAATGAATTCCCAGCAGGATCAGCATGGAGACAGGAAGTAGGATCACATGCAGTGTAAAAAAGCGTGATAAGGCCGGTTGTCCAACGGTTTCTCCTCCAATCAGTAATTTCTTCAAAAAACCTCCCGGATCAAATGCATTGGTTATGCCCAGCAGGTCGGTCAGCTCTCTGGCCGATGCCGCAATATTGGAACCTATGGTAACCGCCCAAAAAGCAAGCTGGTCCCAGGGCAAGAGGTATCCGCTAAAATTACTGAGTAGTATAATGATCAACAACACCACCCCGATTACCCAGTTCAGGGAACGATTCCCCAGATAAGAGCCTGTATAAAAGACACGTAGCAAATGCAGGAACACCACAATGATCATCCCCTGGGAAGCCCAGCGGTGCATGTTACGGATAATTCGTCCCCCGGGTACCACATTCACAATATCCTTAACCGACTGGTAAGCCGTCTCCACCGAAGGTGTATAATAGATCATCAGGATGACGCCGGTAAATAGCATGATCAGAAAAAGAAAGCCCAGCATAATCCCCAGTCCGAAGGTATAAGTGGGTTTCATGGAGTGCACATGCACCCTGTTGGCATGGATGTGAAGAAAAAAGTTGCGGTTGATAATCCCGGACGGTTTCTTAGTGCTTTCCATGGAGCATCAGGAAGTTAAGAATTTCTCATCGGATGGAACGCTCCTGCCGGGATTAATCACAATTTTTCCGTCTGCACCCCTGCTAACGCTGTACCAGGCCAGATCGCGCGGTGCTGGTCCCGATAGCACCTCTCCTTCATTGCTGTAACATGAACCATGACAGGGGCACTCAAATCCATCAGTGCTCTTTTCCAGGATACAACCCAGGTGGGTACAGACGGCTGATACCGCTTTGATTCCCTCATGGTCCCGATAGACATAAAGATTGTGCTCCTCCAGAAAGGTAAAGGTGTCCACGGGATATTTACGGGGATCGCTCAGGACAATGCGTCTTTTTTCACCAGCCAGTCGTGGAAAGAACTGCCTGAAATAGCTGAGGGCCGCTACCACACCAGTAAATGTGACCAGGCTAATGGCAGCCTTCCCTATAAAACTTCTTCTTTTCATTG
>JAUVIT010000284.1 GCA_030592605.1 Bacteroidota bacterium | reverse complement strand
CTGTGGGCCTGCTCATCGGGATATTCCTCTACGATCAGCAATCCAAAAGATATGCGGGAGTGGTCAGGGACATTGTGGACATCCTCCAGGGGGTCCCCTCCATCGTCCTTGGATTGATTGCCTATTTATGGGTGGTTAAGAACATTACCAATGGATTTTCTGCCCTGGCCGGAAGTGCAGCCCTGTCCATTATGATGATGCCTCTGATCATTCGTTCCACCGAGGAGACCTTGAAAATGATCCCTGAATCCATCATTGAGGCCGGATTCGCCCTGGGCGTTCCCTATCATAAGATTATTCTGAGAGTATTGATACCTTCAGGTTTCAGTGGTTTGCTTACAGGCATTTTGCTGGCCATCTCCAGGATTATTGGTGAGACGGCACCCCTGATGCTGACAGCCCTGGGAAGTATGAAGGTGAATTTTCAAATTGATAAGCCCACCAGTGCAATTCCGCTGCTGATCTGGGAGTTTTACAACGATCCCAACATGGTCGATCTCATATGGTCATCTTCATTGCTACTAATGATGATGGTGCTCTTACTGAACCTGTTGTCCCGACAAATTATTGCTAGAAGAACTTAGATAATGAGTGAATTAATTAAAGAAATATCCGAACCTGTATTGGAACTCCGTTCTTTATCGGTGGCCTATAACAAAGATAAAGCTGCGGTGATTGATGTGAGCGCTGGTATCAAAAAGAACAGGCTTACGGCTATTATGGGACCCTCAGGCTGTGGTAAGAGTACCTTGCTCAGGGCCATCAACAGAATGCATGATCTCTATCCAAATGTGGAGATGGAAGGTGATATTTTTCTCAATGGGGAAGACACCTCCGAAATGTCTACCATGATGCTAAGACGTAAGATCGGAATGGTGTTTCAGCGCCCCAATCCCTTCCCCACCATGAGCATCCACGACAATGTGATAGCCGGATACAAACTGAACGGGATCAGACTTCAGAAAAGTGAAAAGAATGATATCGTGGAGAAATCGCTGCGCGATGTGGTCCTGTGGGATGAGGTAAAGGACTCCCTGATGAAGAAAGGAACCTTTCTTTCGGGCGGACAGCAACAGCGCTTGTGTATTGCCCGGGCCCTGGCTTTTCGTCCCGATGTGATCCTTCTGGATGAACCTACTTCAGCTCTTGATCCGGTGGCCACCAAGAAAGTGGAGGAACTGCTGATCCAGCTGAAAGAAGATTATACCATCGTGATGGTAACCCATAACATGGCCCAGGCCGCACGAATTTCCGATTTTTCCATGTTCATGTATCTGGGAGAATTGATTGAGTACGGGAAAACCAAGGACATGTTTATTAAACCGATTGATAAGAGAACAGAGGAGTACCTTACCGGAAAGTTCAGTTAACTAATAATATTAAAGGTGATGACAACAAATAGAGATCTGGCCATAAAGAAAATTGAAAAGGACTTTGAGAAAATTTCCAACCTGGTCCTGGAACAGTTGCAACTTCTTGGGGAGTTGTTTACCACAGATCAGAAAGAGCGACCTGATGAGATTTTTCTCTTGCTGAACAAAAATGAAGATAAGGTTGACCGTTTTGAAACGCAGCTGGACGACAATATCATCCGGACCATTGTGCTCTATCAGCCGGTGGCGGGTGACCTGAGACGTCTGTTCGCCATCTACCATATGACCATTAATCTGGAGCGGGTAGCAGACCTGGTGCTGAACATCACCACTACCTATTCCGAACTTAAGGATGCCGAACTCCTGGATGAATCCAGGTCCGCCCTCTTTCAAATGCTTAAAATTACCTCTGGCATGGTCTCCAGGGCACTCCTCTCTTTTGTGAATAGCGATGAGGAACTGGCTTCCAGGACCATTCATAAGGAGAGTGCTTTTGATGAGTTTAATAAAAAGCTGTTAAAGAGAACGGTAAAGGCTGCGGGACTGCCCAAGAAGAGTCAGTCCGTCTTAAATAAACTCCTGGATATGAGATCCATGTTCTCTTCCATTGAACGCATTGGCGATCATGCTACCAACATTGCAGAATCGTCCATCTATGCCATTTCAGGCTCCAATATCAGGCATGGATCAAAAAATGAATAAATTGTAGGATTATTCAGATGAATAAGCCTAAAACGCCTCCTATGAAAGCAACAGATTATAGAGTATTGATAGTCGACGACGAAGAGGACCTCTGCGAAATCCTGCAGTTCAACCTGGAAGGGGAGGGCTTCGAAACGGAGGTGGCCTATTCGGCAGAGGAGGCATTGACGAAAGATATGGCATCATTTCACCTCATATTACTGGATGTGATGATGGGGAAGATGTCGGGATTTAAGTTGGCCAAGCTGCTTCGTAAGGAGCAGAAATTGTCCGTACCCATCATCTTTATTACCGCAAAAACAGCGGAGGATGAACTGCTCACCGGGTTTAGTCTGGGAGCCGACGACTACATTACCAAGCCATTCTCAGTGAAAGAAGTTATTGTACGGGTAAAGGCTGTACTGAAAAGGAGTGCACTGGAGGACCGGCCGGAGCAGTCCATCCTCTCGGTGGATGAGCTTGTTGTGAACCTGAAGAAGCGGAAAGTAAAAATAGGCAAGAAGGAATTGGAGCTGACCAGGAAGGAGTTTGAAATTCTGTCCATGCTGCTCAAGTCGGAAGGTTATTTCTTTTCGAGGGAGGAGATTCTGGATAGGGTTTGGGATGACAATACCATCGTCAGTAAACGAACCATTGATGTGCATGTGGCACACCTGCGGAAGAAACTGGGGAGCTACGGAGAATACATCAGGAACAAGCAGGGTTACGGTTACACCTTTGAAAAAAAATAATACAATGAGCTTTAGACTAAAGTTATTTATTTCATTTACGTCAATTTTTACGGTATTTGCGCTGCTGGTATTGATTTTCCAGTACGATCGTGAAAAGAAATTCAGAACCGGTCAGCTGGAAAACACCCTGGATAATATTAGCGAAATCGCCCACAACTATATAGTCAGTAACTCCATCATGGAGTCAGGATCTTTTATCATGATGGATTCTTTGATGGAGATTATTCCAGCTCAAAACATCCGGCTCACCGTGATAAATCCGACAGGCATTGTGCTTTATGACAGTGAGGTATCTGCAATTGCAGCCATGGAAAACCACCTGGAACGACCCGAGGTCCGCCAATCAGTAGGATCCGGATCCGGGGCGAATATCAGGGAGTCAGTCACCACCGGAAGCAGCTATTACTACTACGCGAAGTTCTACTCAGATTACTTTGTCCGAACAGCAACTCTTTATGATCTGAGGGTGAAGGATTTTCTGCATGTGGAAAAACTTTTTATCATATACCTGGTATTGCTGTTCCTGGTTACCTCCATCGTTCTGCACAACATCACCAGGAGATTTTCCGAGATCATTACCAAGTTAAAATACTTTATCATACGGCTTCGGAGTGGTGAGGAGCTGGATGAAGAGGTGAAGTTTCCAAAGGGTGAACTGGGAACTATAAGTAGTGAGTTCACATCCCTTTATAAAGAGCTCAGCGATGCACAGAAGAACCTGCTCATCGAAAAGAACAAACTATACAGCCATTTGAGTGCATTGAATGAGGGAATTGCATTTTTCTCACCACAGAAGGAAAAGATTCTAACCAACAACCATTTCATTCAGAACCTTAACCTGCTTTCAGAGATGTCTACCATATCGGCAGATAAGATCTTTGAGGTTCCGGAACTAAAACCCATTGTACGCTTTATTGATAAGCAACTTGAAGAATGGG
>JAUVIT010000335.1 GCA_030592605.1 Bacteroidota bacterium | reverse complement strand
TAAAACAGTTAAATCAAAAGAGATGTTACAAAAAAAACAGATCATGGGTCATTTCATTAAACTAAAATGCCAGGGAGGTAAGATTCTAAAGTACACTGCATTGCTCTTATCCTCATTGTTCCTGTTTTTCTCATGTGCAGGCCCTGTGGCAGAGACAACAACTGCACTTTTCAACGAAGGCATCTACCTTATCCCTTATCCGCAGGAAGTCACGCTGGGTGGGGAGGATTTTGTGCTGGGTGGGGAGGTCTCTGTTGTGCTGGACCGGAATGCCACAGATAGTGACAGGTTTGCGGCCGGTGAACTGGTCGCACAGCTTAAGAAAGAGTGGGGTATTAATGCTGTGATCACCGATTCTCCCTCCGGCAAATCGATTATACTGACACATGAGGGGGTTTCCAATACAATCACCAGCCTGTCAGAGAAAAAGGCCCTGCAGGGATACCAGCTAAAAGTGGAAGCTGACCAATTGATCATCAGAGCAAAAGGTGAATCCGGCCTGTTTTATGGTACCCGGACACTGCTCCAGATTATTAAAAAAGGGCCAGAAGGTCTCTTTGTTCCCGGGATGGAGATCACCGACTGGCCGGATATTCCGGAACGGGCCTGTCATTATGATACAAAGCACCACCAGGACAAGCGCGCATATGTTGAAGGCTTTATCCGGGATCTTGCCAGGTACAAGATCAATATGCTGATATGGGAATGGGAGGATAAATTTGCCTATCCGAGCCATCCTGAGATTGGTGCGCCAGGCGCCTTCACCATGGAGGAGATGCAGGAGATCACCCGGTATGCAAAGAGATACCATGTTCAGTTAGTGCCCCTGGTACAGGGACTGGGTCATGTGAGTTATATTCTGAAATGGCCCCAGCACAGCCACCTGAGGGAGATTCCTGCATCCAACTGGGAGTTTTGCCCGCAGAAAGATGGCACGTACGAATTACTGAACGACCTCTGGCAGGATGCAATTAGAGCTACACCTGGTTCTCAATACATCCATATTGGTACAGATGAATCTTACGAATTAGGCAAGGGTGTTGAGTGTGGTTGCCAGGCTGAGATGGAGAGCACAGGGAAACACGCCTTAATGACCAAATTTATCTCCCGCAGTGCCAAACCCCTGATGAAAGAGGGGCGGACAGTCATGGCCTGGAGTGCTGAATACGTTTCTGCCGAAGAATTAAATCCACCTTTGGGAATGGTATTGAATTCCTGGGTGAACAAAAATCCAGATTATTCCAGTGAAATTAAGAGGGCAGGCTACGAATTATTTGCCTATGATCCTAATCCGGGAATAGAACCTCTGTTCCTGCCTTACTTTTACAGATTAAGGGGGGAAGGTGAAGATGAGAGAGAGGTTGATAACTGCCTGCAAAGATCCTATAATGCGATCTCCCGGGCAGCAATTTCAGGTGAACCCGATGGGATGATCAACACATCATGGGATGATTCCGGCCTTCATAACCAAATGTGGATGTTGAGTTTCATTAATTCTGCAGAGTGGTCATGGAGCGGAAATAATCCTTCACTGGAAGAGTTCAGCGATAAATTTTTTCTGAACTATTACGGGGAGCAATCCAGCGACATGAGAGAGTTATACCTGTTGTTGAATAAAGCGGGATATTACTATTATACCTCTTTTGAACGCAGGGTATGGCACTATGGTGATATAGGCAAGACCCATCTCCCTGTCCTGCCGCGTGGCGATAACCTGGAATATGATGAATACTGGAACCGGGAGTATGCAGCAAAAATTGAGGAGTCCCGTGAACAGATCAAGCAGATGGATCGTGTCATGGAGATCATTCTGGCCAACCAGGATGCCGGTGTTAAGAACAGTTATGACCTGGAACTTTTCACCACCATTGCAGACCTGGTAAGCCATACCTGTAATACCTACCTTTCATTGTCAGAGCTTGAAAGAGCCATTAAGGAGGCCCACAACCAGCGGTTTGTAAGTCACCAGGCAGCCTATGATGCTCTGGGAAAGGCTATTGATATTATTGAGACAAACCTGTTGGAACGGCAGAAGGTGTATGAGGAACTGGTAGCTGTATGGGAAAAAACAAGACTTCCCAAGGGTTTTTCAACGGATGAGAAGGAATTTTTTCACCGTCAGGACCGTGCCAGGCATTTTGCCTTTCGCAGGGCCGATATGAGTTACCTTATTTATGATGAAGAGTTACTGGGCCTGGAGGATTACAGAGAGAAACTATTGGAATATATGGAATGGTATAAGCTTACCTATCCTTTTATCAACGATTATTTGTAGATAACTTCACACTCTTTTCATGCCGGGTGTATTTTTTAAATGCTTTACTTAACGCCCTGATTGTTGTGACCCATAGATATGCTTAAGATTTCAAGAGAAGGCAGTGAGTGCAGGGTAGAGCTGTTTCAGGTAAACAGATTAAACACCCTTTTTTCAGACCTGGTAAAAGAACAGCTCCAGGAGCTGGTGGAAGAGCCGGGAATTTCGGTGATTTTTAACCTGGAAGGAATCAGCTTCATCGATTCCTCAGGGTTTGATGTATTAAAAACAATTACGGAGTACGCCAGGCAACATGAAAGTGAATTTAAGCTCTGCAACATCACCGACGAAGTGAAGGAGCTAATGGTTCTCCTGGAACTGGAGGGAGAGCTAGCTTTTTGCACCTGTGTTTTTGCCGAAGAGAAAATTCTGCAGTTTCTGGATTAGCTTCGCTGAGCCCTTCGGGGTTAGCTTCGCTGAGCTCGCAGGCTTGGTTGATTCTCACACCACATTCCCCATGAGGGTGGCCGATGTGCAATCGGTGATGGTCACATGGGTATAGTCGCCAGGTTTCAGCTTTCCTTTTGGGAATACAACAACCTTGTTTTGCGAGGTGCGTCCATAGAGCTGTTCTTCCGACTTTTTGGAAGTGCCTTCCACCAGCACTTCAAAGGATTGCCCTACATCCTTCTCCTTGCTCTCCAGTGAAAGCTTACTTTGTAGTTCAATGATTTCATTTAACCTGCATGTCTTGATTGCTTCGCTTACATCGTCCTTTAACTTTTCAGCGGCAAAGGTTTCTGGTCGTTCACTGTATTTAAACATATAGGCAAAATCATATTTCGCCCACTTCATCAGGCTGAGAGTCTGTTGGT
>JAUVIT010000206.1 GCA_030592605.1 Bacteroidota bacterium | reverse complement strand
GCCATTGAGCTTGCCGTATGGAACGACAGAACCTCCAAATGGCATCGAACATACTATAACAAGGGCTTGCTTTGTCAAACGGCTTATGAGGCTGGTGTGGAGAAAAACGAAAGTAAGAAGACCAATCTTTATCCCGATCAGCTCTTTGTTGCCTACGATTCTTATGAGAAGGCACTGGAACTTGATGTAAGAGAGCGCTTGCATACAAGCATCAGGCAAAAATATTACCTGCTTTCGAACGACTTCAGTACATTGGGTGAAGAGCTCTATAAGAGAGAAGAGTACAAGGAGTCCTTACGTGCATTTGAACATGCCCTTCTCATAGCTAAAAGTGATTTAATCTCAGCTAAGACAGATACAAACCTGGTTTATAATACAGCCCTTGCAGCTTATGAAAGTCAGGATTGGGAAAAGGCAATTGCATACCTTACAGGATTGCATGAAGATGCCCATTCCACCTCTGCCTGTCTGCTCTTATCTTTAGCCTGTTTTAATGGAGGAGATACCATCCGCAGCGAAGAGGTATTGATGGAGGGAGTAGAAATCTTTAACTATGAGGAATCGGTGGTGATGTACCTCGTTAATAACATGGCCAGCAGAAGTAGAGCAGAACCTGCTATTAATGTCCTGGACAAGGCTATTGAAGCCAAGCCCGAAAACTACAGGTTCCTCTGGGCAAGAGGATTGGTGTATCAGCAGATTGACCAAAATGATGAGGCCATCGAAAATTTTCTATTGGCAATAAAAATCTTTCCGGATGAAGCTGAATTATGTTACCATCTTGGACTGAGCTACTACAATATCGGGATCGAACTGCGTGAATCGGCCCTTCATATCACAGAAAATGACGCGGACCTGGAGGCCAGGGAGCATTACCTGGATAAATTCAGGGAAGCGGTAAGTTGGTTTGAAAAATCCTATGAATTGGATCCTCATAAGGAGGAGACAGTTGCCAGGTTGCACCAGCTTTATAATTATCTTCAAATGAAGCATGAAAAAGAATCCATGCTGCAGATTGTCAATTGACTAGAACTTAAATTGTAAGGAAAGTCCTATAAACTCTTTAAATTGGGTTTTAGCTACTTTCTTCTCACTTCCATCAGGCAAAAGGATGGGTAAACCCTCTGAGTCAAACACAGGAAAACGGACATCGTCATCATAGATCAGGTGAAGATTAACCCGGATAGTGAAGAACCAGTTGATTTTCTGATCCATGATTAATTCCCAGTCCACATCCACATTCTGGGGTTTGTTCAGGTAACTTGAGAATAATCTTAAACGGTTTTCTATGGTAAGATCCTTATAGGGTGATACCTTGTTATTCAGTACAATTTGTGTACCCATCTCCTGCAAGGTCCTTTTTCCCTCCTCGATACCATGCTTTGTCTGATCAATCTGAGCTGTGTCCAGTACAAAGGTGTTTTTATATGAAAGAGGAGCCATGTTAATACTTGTGTTCTTGAATGGTTTATACTCGACCCCGAGACCCACTGTCAGTGAGCCAGGATTCAGAAATTTGGATACGATTACTGAGTCATTGGGGTAGTTATATCCTTTGGCAAACTGATTCTTCATGTATAAGGAGGCACTCATTCCGATCTTTCCTGAAGCGTTTCGATTAAACTTGGAGTTGATTTCAAACAGGTCATGGTTTTTTCGAAATCCATTCTCTTTTGTACTGAGGGTCCCAAAATTGATCCTCATGGAATTGAACCATTTCGTATTGGCTGCACTGTTGTTATAGGTGGCTTCTCCCAGCATATCTAACATAGTGGAAAAGGAACTTTCTCCTCCTTTGGTCCAGTTACTCAGATAGCTCTGGTTTAAGGTGAAAGCGCTCGAAAAATTATAGTCCCAAAAGACGGGGTCCGGTTCAAGTTTGGCCACAGTGACAAGTGATCGTTCGGGCATTTGCACAAATTCAGGAAGATGATGGATATCTTCTTTCATCAGTCGGTTGATACGCACATCTTCTTCCAGCAGGAGACTGATCTCATTGGGGCCCGGATTTCCGATCCAGAGGGTAATGGAATCATTGTTATAGTTTTTGACCCAAAACCTGTAGGCTTCATCATCACCCCGGGACAACCAGTATGGGGTCTTTTTGCCAAAAATATTATTGACCCAAAGCAGGGTCGAATCGCGCTCGCTGGTGAATTCCAATAATTTAGTAAGGGCAAGCTGCAGTGAATCAAGCTGGTATTCATTCTCCACAATCTCAAAGGGTGATTCCTCTGATGCTTTCCAGGTGGTCCCGGGCCTGTAATAATTCACCGCACTTCGGTCGGCTGTCATCACGCCGGTCAAGCCCTCTTTGTCCAGGGAAGGAGTAATCTGATTATCCCGGTAAGTATGCAGGGCAATCCCCAGTGATTCAATGGCTGCCGTATCAATTATCGTCAGGACCAGGGTGTCGGGAATTGCGGCAGGAGTATCGGATAGTTCCGTGGAATCTGAGGGTAGCACAAAAAGATCTTGCCTGACACCTTCAGGATAGATCAATTTGATTTCCTCGTCCAGGTAAAGGTCCGAGCTCCACCCATGTGGATCCACCAGGAAAGTTGAATCGTTTAGCCACTTCAATTCAGTGCTGTCTGCACCTACCGGATCACCTACATGTACTTCAACAAGACTGAAATCTTCCATTAACAATTTGGTACGTATGGAATCGAAATGTTCCGTACTATGATCCAGTAGCCTCTCTAGGGATGCTCTTAAAGGATCCTGCTGTGATCGCCAAAATGAATTGGTTTTGACCACGTGGTCCATATAGATCCAGGCTTCAGGGGTGCTGAATTGGGACTCGATGCCCAGTGAATCGTTTTGTGCTGAAAGCTTAAAGACCATCAGGATGGCCAGTAACAGGAACGACAGTCGTTTCATTGTCGAGAATTTAGATTCCGCTTTGTAAACGGATCCTTAGCTATAAATATTTCCTTTGGCAGCAAGAAGTGTGTTGCTGAGCAGAGATACACGGGTCATGGGACCAACTCCTCCCGGTACTGGAGTAATATAGGAACATTTGGGCGCCACTTCGTCAAAGATTACATCCCCTTTAAGACGAAAACCGGATTTGGTTTCGCTGGAGGGCACCCGGGTTGTTCCCACATCAATCACAACCGCTCCCTCCTTGACCATATGCTTTTTTATAAAACCAGGGGCTCCCAGAGCAGCAATCAGGATGTCGGCCGACGCACATAGCTCTTCCAGGTTCCTGGTGCGACTATGCGCTACTGTTACCGTTGCATTAATGGATTTCTGGGACATAAGAATGCTCATGGGTCTTCCTACAATATTGCTTCTGCCCACAACCACACAATTCTTTCCTGAGGTCTCGATTTTGTATCTTTTCAGGAGTTCAATGATTCCAAAGGGGGTGGCGGAAACAAAGGAGGGGAGCCCGATAACCGTGCGTCCAACATTTTCCGGATGAAATCCGTCTACATCTTTTGTGGGATTGATAGCTTCAATGACATTTTGTTCATTAATATGTTTGGGCAATGGTAGCTGCACAATAAAGCCATCCAGACCAGGATCATTATTGAGTTCCCTGATTTTTTCCAGGAGGACCTCCTCTTTCACATCATCTTCGAACCGGATCAGTGAAGAACGGAATCCAACCTCTTCACAATCCTTGATTTTATAAGCTACATAGGTTTCACTTCCCCCATCAGGCCCCACCAGGATGGCCGCCAGGTGAGGTTGTCTTTCACCAGACTGAACGAGCTTATCCACTTCTATTTTGATTTCCTCTTTAATTGCCTTTGCGGTGGCCTTACCGTCAATTAACTGCATGTTATCTCATTTTTGGAATGCGCATTTTCTTTCCGGCAGTCATCATCTTCATCATCTTTTTGGTCTCGTCAAACTGTTTGACCAGCCTGTTGACCTCTGGAACGGTTGTTCCACTGCCATCTGCAATTCTTTTTCTCCTGCTGCCGTTCAACATTGCCGGGTTTGAACGTTCATCGGGAGTCATGGAGCTGATGATGGCCTCAATCCCTTTAAAGGCATCGTCGTCCATATCCACATTTTTCATAGCCTTACCCATGCCGGGAATCATACCTGCCAGATCCTTAATATTACCCATTTTCTTGATCTGCTGGATCTGTGACATAAAATCTGTAAAGTCGAACTGGTTCTTGGCGATTTTCTTCTGAAGCTTGCGGGCCTCTTCCTGATCGTATTGTTCCTGGGCCTTTTCAACAAGAGAAACAATGTCACCCATACCAAGAATTCTGTCTGCCATCCGCTTGGGATAAAAGGCGTCCAGGGCATCCATCTTCTCTCCTGTACCAACGAACTTAATTGGTTTGTCTACTACTGACCGGATCGATAGTGCTGCTCCACCACGGGTGTCACCATCCAGTTTGGTCAGAACCACACCATCAAAATCAAGTCTTTCATTAAACTCTTTGGCAGTATTTACAGCATCCTGACCGGTCATGGAGTCGACCACAAACAGAATCTCATGGGGGCTGACCGCATCCTTGATGGCTGCAATCTCCTTCATCATCGCCTCGTCAATGGCCAGCCGGCCCGCGGTATCGACAATGACGGTATTGTATCCCTTTTGCTTAGCTTCTTTGATAGCAGCTTTGGCGATCTTCACCGGGTTCATATTCCCCTCTTCGGTGTAAACAGGCACCTGGATCTGATCACCTACTACCTTCAGCTG
>JAUVIT010000186.1 GCA_030592605.1 Bacteroidota bacterium | reverse complement strand
GGTGGATATTCGCCTGGTATGTGCTACCAACATGAACCTGGAAGCGATGGTGGAGGAGGGAAGTTTCCGGATGGACCTTCTATACCGTATTAACACTATCAGGGTAGAGCTGCCCCCTCTGCGTGAAAGGGAAGAGGATGTGCTCCTGCTGGCGGTCTATTACCTGCACATTTTTTCGACCCGTTATAATAAACCCGGGCTAAAGATGGCCAGATCGGCCGAAGTGGCTTTGAAAAAGTGGTCCTGGCCCGGAAATGTTAGAGAGCTCCAGCACAGTATGGAAAGGGCCGTGATCCTGGCAGAGGGAAAAACCATTACCGGGGATAGTTTCCAGTTTGCCTCAGCTGCCAGTCATACATCAGCCTCCTTCGATGGAAGTCTGGATGAGGTGGAGGCCCGTTTAATTGGATATGCCCTTAAAAAGAACGGAGGAAATATGAGTGCAGTGGCCTCCCAACTGGGGATCTCCCGCCAGACTCTTTACAATAAAATCAAAAAGTATGGGCTTTAAGCGTCATCAAATCACACTTATTGCACTTATCACGCTCATGGTGATCAGCGCCACCATGTTGGGCTGGGCCCTGTCATCATCCAGGATACACCTGGGCATTCTGCTGGGTATTGCCATCTCTGTTGAAGCGCTTCTGATTTATCTAAAACTGAACAGGTGGAACCGGGAGCTTCTCTTCTTTTTCAGAGCGCTTGAAAATGACGATACTTCGATGATTTACGGCTCTACTCATCGAAACAAGCTAATAGATGAGTTGCATCAGCACATGAACAGAATCAATGTTAGTTTTCGGGAGATGAAGCTGAGTACTGAGATGAAGGAGCAGTATTTCAGCAGAATTCTGGAGCGTCTGTCGAGTGGGCTAATGGTTATTTCAAAGACCGGACATATTAACCATATCAATGAGGAAGCTCTCAGGCTCCTGGATCTGCCCCAGCTTACGCATACCAGGGCGCTGTCTCAATTGTATCCCGGGCTTTTTAGCAGAATCAGGGATATGAAATCGATGGATCGTTCGGAACTGACATTGCAGGATAAAGGGACGGGCTTGAAGAGGATTCTGGGTTTACAAATGGTGAAAATCAACCTGGGTGGGGAAGATGTAAGGGTTCTGACCTTTCATGATCTTTCAGCCGGAATGGAACGCAAGGAGATTGATGACTGGATCAGGCTAATCCGTGTGATGAGCCATGAAATTATGAATTCGCTGGCACCTATCACTTCTATTTCTACCACCCTGAGAGAGCTATGGGCCGACCAGGATTCCACTACCGAAGGTGAGATAGCATCGGGAAATGTGATTCAGAAAACCCTCAAAGGTCTGGATGCCATTTCGGAGCAAAGTGAGGGACTCACCACCTTCTTCGAATCGTACCGTGTACTGTCGAGAATTCCAGACCCTGTGAAAAAGGAGTTTGCAGTGTGTGCACTATTTGAAAAGCTGGAAACCCTGGTGAGTCATTTTAAAGAGAACGGCGGACTCCAAATAGTTTTTGAATGCAGGCCTCCGGATCTATTGATCCATGCCGATGAGCAGATGATTACCCAGGTCTTGCTAAACCTGGTAAAGAATGCAGTTCAGGCTGTGGAAAGGATTGATAAGGCAGAAATAATTATTTCAGCGCTTTCAAATGAAAATAGGATAGTTCTGAAGGTTACCGACAATGGTGAGGGCATTCCTCCAGAAATATCCGATGAGATTTTTATGCCCTTCTTTACCACCCGTAAGAAGGGAACAGGGGTGGGTCTCAGCTACAGCCGCCAGGTGATGGTCATGAACGGTGGCCGGATTGAGTTTGACTCTCAAGCCGGGAGAACCCAGTTCAGACTAATGTTCTAATCTAGAAAACGATCCCCAGTGCGAGCCCGATCCGGAGGCCAAAGCCATCCGCTTCTTCGACGCCTGTATCCACCTCACCCGTCACGTCGCTCACCGTCCTGAAGTTGTAAGAGGGTCCCACCCAGGCATCCAGGGTAACAATGTCTTTGAACAACCATTGCTTGCCCAGGTTGAAGGCCAGGCTTAAGTTTGTAAATGTTCCAGATTCCATGGATTCCCCATCATAAACATCCAGCTTCATATACCGGAAATTTGGGGCCAGGTAGGTTCCGGCGGGTGCCGGTGTATCAGATAAATAGAATCTGAATTCGGGGGTAATTCCCCATCCGTTTAATTCAGACTGACTGTCTCTGGGATGATAGCCGGTGTAGAAAAAACCGAGCTGAGCACTGATATGCTCATTAAAGGCCCGTTCGTATTTGACTACTCCTGTTCTGATAAAAGCACTGAACAGGTCTGACTTGATGGCATTCTTTTTCCATGCATCTTGTGCATTTAAACCAGCAGAAATAATCAACATGGTGAATCCCAGAACTACGATTTTTTTCATGGTCTTGCTTGTTGGTGAATAATTTACTAAACCATTGTACGAAAACTGTGCCAGAATGGTTATAAAGATGGCTAGCTATCCAGGCACTGATAAATCTATGATATTTATTCCAAAGTTATCTATATAGACTGTCTGTTTATCATTGTTCCAGACATAGACTTTTAAGCGAGAGTCAGCTCTCAGATCTTCTTTGGGGATAGTGACATCAAAGGATACTGGCCACCAGTTAGAGTAGGCTTTAATATATCTGTCAATCTCAAATGCTTTCCAGAAATAGGTGTCTTCGCTATTTTCCAGCGAAACAATAATTTTTGTGCTGGTTTTATCTATCGTGTAGCAGAAGAGGCTGCATTGGACCAGGAGCTTGTGCGAATTTTCCCAATGAAGGGAATCCAGCGGGTATTCAAAAGTTGATGAGTACTCAGAGATCCGGTTCGATCTAGCTCCGGCATACTTGATTTTGCTTGAGAGATCCTGATCATTCTGTCTCCAGTAGGAAACTGCATTTTCAAAGTCATTGAATGTTTCCAGGAGGGGAGTTTCGCTATGATCAGGAATGTGGAAGGTAAGCATTTTATATAGGGTGAGATCCAACTCCTTGCTCTCAAATAGAAGTTCATTTGTTGGAGAGATATTCCGGGCATAATAAGGCAGGTCGTTATGGGTCATACCCGACAGGTACCTGGTGTGTCCATTTAGCAGCATCAGCTTATTACCACCTATGGCAGTGTCGGTTTCAAACTCATCGAAACTCAGAAACCTTTGAGCCTGATCATTGTCGAAACCGGTATAATAGCCAAGTAGCCGTCTTTGAACATCATTGCTAATAATGTTACAATCTTTATTTTGCTCCAGTACCAGATCTAGTACCAGATCTCTCTGTTGTTTATACTTTACCTTTTGAGCATAGCTAATCATTTCAATTGGAACCAGAAGCAGAATGGCAGCAAAGAGAAGAATGAAGAGTTGCTGAGCACGTAGACTGGGTAGGGTGAAAAAGTAGATGGAGAACAGAACGAATAAGGGCAGGTAGAGTTTCCAGAAGGACGTACCGTGCATAAAGAAAGAGATGAATGTAATACAAAAGAGAGCTGCGATTATCTGGAAGGCATACTGTTTGGATTCAAGATAATCGGCAATAATTTTTGAGGCAGGAATGGCTGCCACTGGAACCAAGAAGAGATAGTGTCGGGGATCCAGACACATAGGAGCATATGCGCTTGGAGAGATGGTCATAAAGTTGGATGAGAGAAAGAGGATCACAGCAGATACCAGGAAAAATGAGAAGGAATCATCCAGCTTAAAGTATCTCAAACCCTTTCTTTGAAACAGAATCGCAAAAGCAAAAATGAAGCCAGTGGCCAGGGACTGGAATATGGATAATTCAAAGAAGCCAAAAAAGATTCTTTTTAATAATATCTTTAGCGATTGCTGATCGTAAGAGCAGAGGTTCAGGTAGCTGTTACTGGCAATGGCGTCAAAGCGTTTCAGCACATCCCCGGTCAGGAGCCAGATGATTAAAAGGTAGACAGCCAGCAGGCCGATTCCACTGATCAGACTGTAGGCCCAGAATTTCAGATCTCTTTTTTTGATGATATCTGTGATGACCAGGAAGATCAGCAGGGGAACCATTAGGACTATGGTTCCTTTGCTCATAAATCCAAATAGCAAAGAAAAGGCGAACAAGGAGGCATGGAGCATGGTTCTGCTCTTGTTACCTCCATACTTATACCGGTTTATAATGGCCAGTGCAGCGATCACCGACAGAGCCACATAAATATCGGGCATAAGTTTGTCGGAATAAAAGAGGAACCAGTTCGAGAATGCGCTTAAGGAAAGTCCGATGATCAGAACCTTCATACCCTGCTTCCTGAGAATGCTAAATACAATGAGAAGGATGCTAAATGTAATAAACAGTGCTGGCAGGGAGGAGGAAAAATCAGAGATTCCAAAAATCAGATAGGAAAGGGCTGTAGCGAGGACCACCGGAAACCTGTAGGCGTAATGATCTTCAAAATTTACAGAGCCCTTAAGCATATCAGCCGCCAGCTCGGCATAGTGCAGATCATCATATCCAAAATGCCCTGTGTATCCGAACAGGTGATAAAGAACAACGATGCAACTAATGATCAGGAGAATGCAATATGACGCTACGCGCTTTTGAATCATGCATCTAAATTAAGGTTTAAGTTTTATATTTGGCTTTCCTTCAGATTACGGGCACAGATGACAGAGCGTAGCACTACTACCAGAAGCTTAATCCTTTATTCAATCATCCTTACCTCCTTCATCAATCCCTTCCTGGGCGCAGCCATCAATATTGCTCTGCCAGCCATCAGCGAGGAATTCGCCCTTGGAGCCGTGGGTATGAGCTGGGTCTCCATGGCTTTCCTTCTCTCCTCTGCAGTCTTCCTTGTTCCCTTGGGAAAGCTGGCAGACATCAGAGGGAGGAAAAAGATTTTTTTTATTGGCAACATCCTTATAGCAGCCAGCTCCATTTTTTGTGCTCTTTCCCCTTCCGGGGCAATTCTTATTTCATTTCGCGCCCTTCAGGGCATT
>JAUVIT010000176.1 GCA_030592605.1 Bacteroidota bacterium | reverse complement strand
TAAAACCCGAAGAGAGTTTCTGGGCCTGATCGGGGAAAAACTTCATTAAAAGAAAAGAGACTATGAAAGCATACGTATTTCCCGGACAGGGAGCACAATTTGTGGGAATGGGCAAGGATCTGTATGATCAGAACCCCCGGGCAAAAGAATTATTTGAACAGGCCAATGAGATCCTGGGCTTCAGGATTACCGACCTGATGTTTGAAGGGGAAGATGAAGATCTGAAACAAACCCGCGTGACCCAACCGGCCATTTTTCTACACTCGGTGATACTTGCCTCCACCCTGGACAATTTTCGTCCCGATATGGTGGCGGGTCATTCTCTGGGAGAGTTCTCCGCATTGGTGGCTAATAAAGCCCTTTCCTTTGAAGACGGATTAAGCCTCGTATTTAAAAGGGCCATGGCCATGCAGAAGGCCTGCGAGATTCAATCCTCCACCATGGCAGCCATCATCGGCATGGAAGATAGCCAGGTAGAACAAGTCTGTAAGGAGATCGATGAGATCGTCGTGGCTGCCAATTACAATAGTCCGGGGCAGATTGTCATCTCGGGATCGCTTCCGGGGATTGATGCTGCTGTGGAAAAGCTCTCAGCCCTGGGTGCCAAACGTGCCCTGAAGCTGCCCGTAGGAGGTGCCTTCCACTCACCCCTGATGGAGCCTGCCCGGGTCGAACTGGAAGCCGCCATACAGGCTGCTCCCTTCGCAAATCCCATCTGTCCTGTCTACCAGAATGTCAACGCTCATCCCTCCAGCGAACCTGCTAACATTAAGGCCAACCTGGTATCGCAGCTGACTTCACCGGTCAGATGGACCCAGACGATTCAACAGATGATTGCCGATGGGGCCACCTCCTTTACCGAAGTGGGACCAGGCAAGGTGCTACAGGGACTGATTAAAAAGCTTGACCGGGGAATGGAAACCCAGAGCGCATAGTTCAATCCAAAAAAATCGCTTATGAAAGTTCTGAAATTTGGTGGAAGCTCTGTGGGAAATGCAGAGAACATCCGGCTGGTAAAAACGATCCTGGAGAAGCAGGATGAGCCCATCGTGGCGGTGATCAGTGCTTTCAATGGAGTCACAGACCGCCTCATTCATGCAGCTCAACTGGCTCGCGATCAGCAGGCAGCTTACCAGGAGGTAGCCTCAGGACTTCGGTATATGCATCTTGAGATGGTCAACGATTTACTCTCAGGCTCCCTCCATAAGTCAGCCACCCGGGAGGTAACTAGTTTGCTGGATAGTTTTAATGAGGTCCTCCAGGGGATATTCCAGCTTCGTGACCTGAGTGCAAAAACCCTGGATCTGGTGCTCAGTTTCGGGGAGAGGTTATCGGCCTCCATTGTAGCAAGGTGCCTGGAGGGCGCACACTTCATCGATGCACGGGAGCTGATCCGGACCGATAGCCAGTTTGGAGATACCACGGTAGATATCGGGGTGACCAATATGGCCGTTATGGAACGGTTTAAGGACTTGAAACAACTTACCGTGCTACCTGGTTTTATTGCATCTGACCAGGAGGGTGAGACCACCACCCTGGGGAGAGGAGGATCGGACTACACAGCAGCCTTACTGGCTGCAGCTCTGGGAGCCAGTGTGCTCGAAATCTGGACCGATGTGGATGGCTTTATGACCGCCGATCCTAAAATTGTCCCCAAGGCTTATACTGTTGGATACATGAGCTATGAGGAGGCCATGGAGCTCTCCCACTTTGGTGCCAGGGTGATCTATACCCCCACCCTGACCCCGGCCTACAATGACAGCATTCCCATTAAAGTAAAAAACACCTTCAATCCCGATCTGGCCGGCACATTGATTACAGCAGGCAGTTTCTGCAATCAGAACGAACTGATCAAAGGGATCTCGTCGATCAACTATGTTAGCCTGGTGACCGTCAAAGGAACAGGAATGGTGGGCAAAACAGGTACTTCCGCCAGGGTTTTCAGCTCACTGGCCAGGGCCCAGGTGAATGTGATCCTCATTACCCAGGCCTCCTCCGAAATGACCATCTCATTTGCCGTTTCCCCGGCCGACGAAAGCAAGGCTGTCGCAGCCCTGCAGGAGGAGTTCGAGATCGAGATACACCACCGGAAAGAGATGGAGATTGAGGTAATCACCAAACTCTCCATCATTGCCATTGTGGGTGAAGGTATGCGTCACACCCCCGGTATCTCGGCCATCCTGTTTCGTTCCCTGGGAAGGAACGGGATCAGTGTGATAGCCACGGCCCAGGGCTCAAGCGAACTGAATATATCGGTGGTAATCGAGGTCAATAGCCTGAAGAAAGCCATGAATGTTATCCATGAAGGCTTTTTCCTCTCGGATTATCGTGAGCTGCATCTCTATCTGGCCGGACTGGGAAATGTGGGCAAAAAGCTCTTGCTGCAGCTTCAGAAACAGCAGGAGAAACTGATGGAAAATCTGAAGCTAAAGGTGAACCTGGTGGGGATTCTCAACAGCCGAAAAATGCTGATCGACCCGGAAGGAATTGACCCGGCTAATTACATGGAAAGGCTTGAGACAGGGGAAGCCTCTGACCTGGATAAACTGATTGAAGAGATTGGAACAAATAACCTGCGTAATTCTGTCTTTATTGATTGCACAGCCAACGACCAGGTGGGTCTGGTGTATGACCGGCTCTTTGAAAAGTATGTCTCGGTGGTCACTGCCAACAAGATTGCGGCAAGCTCATCCTATGATTACTACAGTAAGCTGAAGCGCACAGCCATACGGAACGGTGTCAAGTTTAGCTTTGAAACCAATGTGGCAGCAGGACTGCCCGTGATCAGCACCATAAATGACCTGATTAAAAGTGGTGACCGGATCCTGAAACTGGAGGCTGTTGTTTCTGGAACCCTCAATTATATTTTCAATACCATGAGCAGCGAAATCTCCTTTAGCAAAGCCATCCGGATGGCCATGGAGGAGGGTTACTCTGAACCCGATCCCCGACTGGATCTGAGTGGTACCGATGTCAAACGCAAGCTGCTTATCCTGGCGCGGGAGTCGGGTTATCGCCTGGAAGAGAACGATATAGAGGCTATGCCTTTTCTGCCGGCAGAACTTTTTGAAGGAAATCCGGAGGAATTCTGGGCCGGAGTTAAGTTATTGGACAGGGAGTTTGAAGAGAAGCGCAGAAAGATGGAAGAGAAAGGACTGAAGTGGCGCTACCTGGCCAGGCTGGAGGATGGCAAAGGGACCATGGGACTGGAGGAGGTGGATCCCTCCCACCCGGCGCACCCCCTGGAGGCCAGCAACAATATTATTCTGATTACCACTGACCGCTACCGCGAGCTGCCCCTGATAGTCAAAGGCTACGGTGCCGGGGCAGAAGTCACCGCCGCAGGTGTCTTTGCGGATGTTATAAGGGTTGCCAACGTTTAAAAAACCTTGGCAAGCGTAAGAAAATAAAATGATTGGGAAGAAAAATATAGAGGCTATAATTCTGGATATGGATGGGATCCTGATCGATTCGGAGCGGCACTGGCAGCTTACCGAGCGGGCCCTGTTTGCGGATCTGGGGATCGATCTGACCGATAGCTTGCTGGTAGAGACCAGGGGACTGCGGACCGAGGAGATGATGGCCCACTGGTCGTCCCGTTTTCCCATGGATGGTAAAGATCCCGAAGTTTTGATGAAGGAGTATGACCAACGTATGGTGGAGACCATGAAGAAAGAGGTAAGCCTTATGGAGGGAGCCAGGGAGTTGATCGGCATGTTCAGGGAGATGGCTTTGCCAGTGGCACTGGCCACCTGCTCCACCCATGATCATATCGATGCGGTCATGGAAAAACACGGACTCAGAGCGTCCTTTGACCTGTTGGTTTCGGCTGCTGCGGACATGCCGGGAAAACCGCACCCGGAGGTCTTCCTGCGAACAGCCGCACTGCTGAAGGTCGATCCCACCCATTGCCTGGTCTTCGAAGACTCCTTTTACGGAGTTGTTGCTGCCAAAGCGGCCCGTATGAAAGTAGTGGCCATGCCCGACAGCTCTGAATTTGACCAGGATCGCTTTGGTGCGGCCGATCTGAAAATCCGATCCCTGAACGATTTTACCCTACATACCTTTCAAAAGCTCCAGGAGAACTGATGGCAAGAGATGAAATAAAAGTATTCGGACCGGCTACTGTCTCCAATGTGGGACCGGGATTTGACCTGCTGGGCTTTGCGCTTGAGGCACCCGGCGATGAGTTGATTATCCGGAGGAACGGGACCGACAAATTGGTGCTGTACAATCAATCGGACTGCAAGCTACCCACCGACCCGGAGCTAAATGTGGCAGCTGTGGCAGCTGCTTCCTTGCTAAGGGAGCTGCACAGCTATGAAGGATTCGACCTGGTCTTTACAAAAAAAATCCATCCCGGAAGCGGAGTGGGTTCCAGCGCAGCCAGTTGTGTGGCAGCCGTGGTAGGTCTCAATGAACTGCTGGGCTCACCTTATGAAACAGCCGAGCTGATCCCTTATGCCATGGAGGGCGAAAAGGTGGCCAGTGGATCTACCCATGCTGATAATATCGCACCCGCACTAATGGGTGGAATTACTCTGATCCGTTCCTACGATCCCCTGGACATCAAGCACATTCCTTACCCGGACGACCTCTGGTGTACAGTGATACACCCCTTCCTGGAGATTCTTACCTCCGAAAGCCGGAAGCTGATTCCGCAAACAGTAGCCCTTGAGACCGCCCTGAAACAATGTGGAAACCTGGCCGGACTGGTGGCCGGACTCACCACGGGCGACTACCCCCTCATCGGACGCTCGGTAAACGACTCTTTCGCAGAACCCCACAGGACACATCACTTACCCGATTTTGCAGCACTAAAAGAATCAGCCCTGGAGGCAGGTTCCGTGGGGACAGGACTTTCGGGTTCGGGCCCCTCAGTATTCAGCCTCTGCAGGGGCGAGGAGATGGCCTCAGCAGTGGGCGAGGTAATAAAAGCTCATTTTACGGATCGCGGCATCGATTCCAGGATCTATACCTCCCGGATAAGTCAGGCCGGGTGTAAAATTATCTAATATGCACTACTACAGTACCAGCAACAGGGAGTTAAAGAGCACACTGAAAGAGGCTGTTCTCAAAGGGCTGGCACCCGACGGCGGACTCTAT
>JAUVIT010000178.1 GCA_030592605.1 Bacteroidota bacterium | reverse complement strand
TGTATTACTACTGGACTCCTGGTTGGCATCCTTCAGGCGTCCCGAAAACTCAATTTGCGCCCGGTTGTTCAGGAAAGTCTTACTGACCTCATAGGAAAGACTGGTAGTGGTTTCGCTGCTCCCATCCCGGGCCGATTCATCATAGGTATCAAGTCCGAAGGAGATATCAACTCCCTTGATGGCACTTTTCGTAAACTGGTTCAGTTGGGAGGAGAGGATCTGGTTAACCTGCTGCGTCATATAATCAGTGGACGAAGATATCCCGGGAAGATCGATGGTCTCAAAAAGCAATACTGAGATGGCCTGTTGCATCTGCTCTTCCGGACTCAGGGTATTGATAATACTCATTACATACTGATCTGGTGTACGTACGGTAAATAGCACATTCAAGTCCTCCAGATAGCCCGTCAGTCGAAGGATCACAAAGAAATCGACATCCCTGTTCCTTCCATCAATGGGATTGAGATAAGAAGTGCTTACCTTATTCTCCGCTTCAAGACCCAGTTCCGGATTTTCAACCATACCGTCCCAACGGATAAACCCACCTTCGGCAAGACGAAATGACTTATCGGGCCAACCCACCAGCTTAAGCAGCGTTGTCCCTTCACCAATCTCATATTTACCAGAAAGCGTCATTTGTTCATTTTCCTGGTTATACTGGATATTTCCTCCACCCTTAACATTCAAGTAGATATCGAACATCCTTTTTGCCAGTGTGAAATTGATCATTGTGCTCGGATCAATCTCAATAACTGTTTCAATAGATGTGCTTCCCAGCCTGCCCTGCCCGCTCAACATCGGTGCCTGGATCTCCTCCCCAAGTGTGGAATGACTTACAAAATTCACGATCTTGTCTGTCTCTGTCATTCTCAAATCTTCCAAATGATTGTAAAAAATCTCCGAACCCTCAGACAGATGAATAATTCCCCCGATATCGGGCCTGGTCAGCGGCCCAGTAATTGAAATCCTGGAATCCACAAAAACATTCCCGGTAAATCGCACATTGCTCCTTTTCTTCCGGCTCATGACCTTGAGTTCCGAAGAAGTGATATTCAGATCGGCCACAGGAGACTTCTGGCCTCTGAATTCTATAAACCCATCAACCTTCAGGGGTCTATCCAGGGTATCCAGTATTGTAAACTCATCGAAAACTACTTTCTGTTCAGCTATATCGATTTCCTGGTCTGGTATCCTGAAAACACTATTCAGCAAATTGACTTTTGTTCTTGCATCATGGAATAACAATTGGCCAGTTAACCTTTCACGACCCCTTCTGGAAGACATATCAAAGTTCCCCGATAAGCTTCCTTCTACATCAGAGATATATTCTTCAACAAAAGGTTCTATAAGCACCAGCGGAAAATGGGTAAACAGTCCTTTCATCTCGCGTTCCCCCAAAGCGTTTTTCTCAGCGTTCAACTGGACATCCAGGGAGTCGGTCCGTGCATGCAAATCAAATATATAGCTGTCGGCTACACCCCTGGAAAACCTACCTTCCATCCTGATCTCACTATAAGCCTGCCCGAAAAAGCGTAAGTCGCTAATCAATAGATCCGTGTCGATATTCTTCTCTGTATTTCCGTCGGTCTGGTACTCGATTGAACCGGTAAAGCTACCGTCGGGGCTTCCCCGAAAAACGTCATTCCTGATCAGGGAAGTCAGCTCCACCCGATTCAGGTCCATTGCATAGGTGATTAAAGAATCCTCTCTCCCGGAATTTATATTCAGATGGGAGGAATCGCGTTTCATGTGCAGGGAAGGATAGAACGAATTATCGGCCAGATCGATGGACAGCAGTTCCGGATCCTCCAGCTGCCATTTTGAGCCATTCAGGATAAGACACTGATCTGGAATTTCAAGGAAAATCTGATTACTGTCGGCCCTGCCAGCCACTTCAATGAGGTACAGATCCTGATTCCCATAATCATTCACGGAAAGACTTGCCAACATATTCCAGTTGCTTAAATTTGCCTGAATCTTAAGCATGTACTCAGGACCCGAAAGTAAGGAGGTGGAATCCGACAGAAGCTCCAGCAAAATGACTCCCACAGAATCGGTAACCACCGCAGTGATCTTTTCTGTTTCGAGCACCTTATAAGAAAGCTCACTCCCAGTGATTGTGGTGCGCAGGCTGTTTTGATCAGACTGTTTACGAATCGAAGCATCCAATCTGGAAAAGTGAAGGCCACTATCCCCCATAAAAACATCAAAGACGTCATGATAGAATATTGAAGCTGTGGCATTTATCTCTGGAAGAGCTTCAACCCTGTTGGCAGCTGTAATATGAGATGCCTTCCGGAATGATGCGAAGTAGTGATGGTATCCCATGCCAAGTGAATCGAGCTCATTCAAGGGCTTCACCATTTGCAGGTCAGCCTCCATGAAATCTGCATCAAGCTGGAAGGAAGATCTTGCGCTGTCTGATTTAAAATAGGCAATCAGCTCCTCTACCACTGCAGTCTTCTGTGGGGTGATTAATGTCAGATCTCTGCTGTGTAGTTTTGTTTCCAGAACCTGGCCCTTATTGATCAGGCTTGCATCAAAGTCTGTTTGAAGATTCAAGGTATCACCATAAAGATTTAATTCATCCAGCTGCGCCTGCAGGAGGCCTGAGGTCTTAAGGACAATTGCCGAATCGGCCAGTTCCAGGCTCAGTTGCATATCTCCTTTCATAGAAGGATCCTTTGCTACCATCTGGAGGCCATAGACCCCTGGCTGTATGGCACCTGTAAACTGAAAATTGTGATATGGGTAGCCTTTAAAACCGAGAGTATCCATCTGCAGGTAAAAACTTGCCTGCAGCTCATCCCCTGAAAATCCCATTCCTTTTATCTCCCCGGCCCCCGTAAATGATCCCAGGTCAGGCACAGCTAAAAGTTCTCCCAGAGCTACCCCACGCAAAGAATATCCCAGAACAAATAATTTCTTTTGAATGTCAAGTGAGCCAATGACATCCATATTTCCCCTTTGGCTCACCAGGGTCAAACTTATTTCAGGCGATACCAGTGAATCGGATAGATTGCCCTCAAGCTTCAGATCTGAAAGATCCGGAAACGGGTGTGAGATGCCGGAAGCGGTGGCAAGCTCCTCCAACCAGACTTGATTAAGACCGGAAACAGAAAGATGCATGTCCCCGGTGGCATCGGCTAAGTTAAAGACCTTTTGAATATTCCCTCCCAGCTTGATACTGAAATTCCTCTCCTGCGAAATTGTCATCGCGGATACATCAAGCGAGGAAGCTTTCAGATCCAGATGCGTCCCCACTTCAATCTGGGAAGCGGCCAGACCCTCATAAATGGGCCATCCTTCGAGTTCAGGCAAAAAGCAAACCAAGTCTTTCAGGGATATCAAACTCTTTTCCATCTCCACTGTGGCCTGTTCAATCTGACCGGGAGCTGCGAGAATATCCCCATAAGTCTCATTGGCAGAAGCCTTCAGGCCCAAACGACTATTCTTTGTTTGCACATCCACTTGAAGCCATGTCTTATCCCTGTTAGAGTCAAGCTCTCCACTCATCTTCTTCAGAGAAAATCCGTTCTCCATTTCAAATGCCATCTTCCTTAACTTCAAAGCAGCCTGGGTTTCATCCAGCCTGAGATCCTCTGTCTGCAATTCAATTTCGTGAAATACCCTTCGCCCATTGATTGCCAGCATGCTTTTGTCCAAAGAAATCTTTTTTATGTCAACCGTCCTGGAAACAAGGTCAAAGACATTGGCCCGAACACTTCCCTTTCCAATGATGGTCCTGATATCCAGACTGTCAACAGCCTTGGAAAATCCAAAGTCCATATCCTCCATTGCGAGCTTGTCGAAACCCAAATTCCAGGGTGGTCCCTTTCTCGTTTTTGGAGGTTTTAACTGTGGAGTCAGATGCACTGATCCCATGGCATTATCCAGAAACAATGACCTGATGTTTATCTCCCTTTTGGGAAGTGAAATATCAAAATTATCCAACTTTATCAGGGATGCATTCTGCGATATATGGACCCCGCTTATGGAATCGTTCATCTGGAAGCGGATATTCGAGAGCGTTCCCTTTCTGATGGAAATTTCCCATTTGGCTGGAGGTTTTTCCAAGGGAACAGCGTCCTTTTTCCTTCCAGATTGAAACGCCGCTGCAATATTGAGTTTTTCAGCACTGTTTTTCCTGGCCAGCTCAACAAGCGCGCCATCCAGTACCACTTCTTTAAGCATCACTTTGCTTCGAAGCAGAGAAATAAGACGAATATCTGCCTCAAGCTCACCTGCATAAATAATGGTATCTCCCTGAAGGCCTGAAATGACGACCCCCTGAATGATTACCGATCCCGGCATAATCTTCCTGATGGCATCCAGGTGGATTGGAACACTTGAAGAACTTAAGACCTGATTAACTTTCCCGGTAGCAAAGCGCTGGGTAAAAGGGAGGTTGAGAACAAGTAAGAGCATTAGCAGCAGCCCCAGTATGCCCATCAGGAAAATCAATAAGTATTTTCTCCATTTTCTCAAGTGCAGCAATCAGTTTTTAATTCCGACTGTTAAGATAATCTATTGTAAGTAAATTGCTCCCAAGGATGCTTAATAGTATGGAACGCTACTGGCCTTATACTCGTGAAAAAACCGTACATTTAAATAATCCTAAAAATGTACGTTATGAAAATCGCGGCAACATTGCTTATAGCGCTATTGTTTGGAGCTACTGTTTTTGCTCAGGAAGACCATTCGGAATTTATTGAAGGTCCTTTCGCCACCCCTCAGGAAGTTACAGAAACCTGTCTGCTTTGCCACGATGGCATAGACAAGGATCTTATGAAAACCAGGCACTGGAACTGGTTGGGTGATGAGAACTTTGGAAAGCAAAACATGATCAATAATTTTTGTGTTTCCCTACCTTCCAATTGGCCCCGGTGTACCAGTTGCCACATAGGCTTTGGCTGGAAAGATGAATCATTTGATTTTGAGGATCCAAATAACATTGATTGCCTGATTTGTCACGACCGGTCCGGGACCTATAAGAAATCACAAACTTGAGCAGGAATGCCAGACCCTGCAGTAGATCTGGTTAAAGTAGCACAAAGCGTTGGGAAGACTACCAACCTTAGCTGCGCCG
>JAUVIT010000219.1 GCA_030592605.1 Bacteroidota bacterium | reverse complement strand
CAGGCAAAGGAAAAAAGCAATATCCTGGCAGTTCCTTCTACCTCCCTGGCTGAAGAACAGGGTGGACACTATCTGTACGTTCAGCTTAGCGGGGAAAGCTATACAAAAAGATTTGTTACCACCGGCGAGAATGATGGTCTGCATGTGGAAATCACGAGTGGACTGCATGCTGGAGAGCGGGTAGTCACCCGGGGGATGATGCTTGTTAAGGCGGCCTCCATGGCTACTGGTGTGCTTGGAGACGGACATTCCCATTAAAAGAGAAAGCAATGCTAAACAAAATCATACAATACTCCCTGGATAACAGGATGCTGATCATCTTCCTGTCGCTGATGCTGGTGATTGGAGGCTTATTTACAGCCAGGAATATGGAAATCGATGTGTTTCCCGACCTGACGGCTCCCACAGTGGTGGTGCTGACCGATGCCCACGGAATGGCTGCCGAAGAGGTGGAAGCGCTGGTTACTTTTCCCATTGAATCGTCACTCAATGGAGCTACTGATGTGAGGCGCGTTCGCTCCAGCTCTTCCTATGGCTTCTCCATTGTCTGGGTGGAGTTTGACTGGGATACTGACATATACAGGGCGCGGCAGATCGTCAGTGAAAAGCTGCCTACCATTGCGGCCCTTCTACCCAAGCAAATTGAAGCCCCTATTATTGCACCCCAAACCTCCGTCATGGGTGAGGTGATGCTTGTCTCTCTCACTTCCGATTCGCTCTCCATGTTCGATCTGCGAACCATTACCGACAAGCAGGTGCGGCAGAGACTTTTGTCAGTGACAGGGGTCGCCCAAGTGGTAGTTATTGGTGGATTGCCAAAGCAATATCAGATCCTGGTTGATCCTCACAAGATGAAATACCATGATATAAGCCTGGAGGACTTGATTAGTACTGCTGAAAATACCAACAGCAATGCAGCGGGCGGTATTATCAATCAGTATGGACAGGAATACGCCGTCCGTGCCACCGGACGCTCTACCAATCCAGCCGACATCGGTTCTGCTGTGATCAGGATCAGGAATGGGAAACCTGTGAAGATTGCCGATGTGGCTGAAGTTAAGATTGGCCATCCCGACCGTGTGGGAGATGCCTGGTTGGACATGGAACCAGCGGTAATCCTGACCATCCTAAAACAACCCAATGTAAATACCCTGACACTTACCAGTGAGGTGGAATCTGCCCTGGCTGAATTGCAATCCACACTGCCCGAAGATGTGAAAATCAACTCCGAAATCTTTCGTCAGGCCGATTTTATCAATACGGCCGTATCCAATGTGTTCCGGGTATTGCTGGAAGGTGGATTGTTTGTAAGCATTATCCTGTTTCTGTTCCTGCTGAATATGCGTACCACTCTTATCTCTCTTGTGGCGATTCCCCTCTCCCTGATGCTGTCACTGATTACGCTCAGGTTGATGGGACTTACTATCAACACCATGTCGCTGGGTGGAATGGCCATTGCCATTGGAGCACTGGTGGACGATGCCATCATCGATGTGGAAAATGTGCTGAAACGACTGAAGCAGAACCACAGGAAACCCAAAGCTGAGCAACAGGGTAAGCTTCAGGTAATCTACCAGGCATCCGTGGAGATCCGTTCTTCCATTGTCCAGGCTACTCTGATTATCATTGTGTCGTTTATACCACTTTTCTTCCTTGCCGGGATGGAGGGTCGCATGCTAAAGCCGCTTGGAATCACTTTCATTGTATCACTGGTAGCTTCCCTGGTGGTGGCGCTCACTCTTACCCCGGTGCTCTCCAGTTACATGCTCACAGGAAAAAGGCAGCTCGAAAAAGATGAACGAGGAGGCAACCGCTTGGTACAACACCTAAACAGCTGGTACAAAAAGGCGCTGCCTGTACTGCTTAAATGGAGGCTTCAGGTGGTGATTCTGGCAGCCGGACTGCTGGTCTTTGCCTTGATTCTCTTTTCCAGATTTGGAAACTCTTTCCTCCCGGAATTCAACGAAGGGACGCTCACCATTACCGCTGTGACTTTTCCGGGAGTTTCGCTAGAGGAGAGCAATCGTTTAATTGAGCAGATAGATTCAGAATTACTGGAAGTTCCCGAGGTAAAATATGTGTGCAGGCGGACCGGAAGAGCTGAACTTAACGAACATAGTCATGGTGGAACCAACTCGGCCGAAATTGATGTCCCATACACCCTGGGAGACAGAGATCATGAAGCCTTTATGGAGGAGGTAAGGGAGAGGCTCTCCCGCCTCCAGGGAGTCAACCTCAACATTGGTCAGCCGCTGGGTCATCGCATTGACCATATGCTCTCCGGTACAAGGGCGAGCATTGCTATCAAGCTGTTTGGGACAGACCTTGGAGCCATGTACAGGACAGCCACTCAGATCCAGGAAGCTATATCCGGTATTCCCGGTCTGGTGGATCTAAATGTGGAACAGCTGGTGGAGGTACCGCAAATACAGATTCGTCCCCGCAGAGAGATGCTGGCCCGCTATGGAATCTCCCAGAATCAGCTGACACAATTTGTGGAAACTGCCATTGCCGGAGAAAAATACGCAGAGGTATACGACGAAAACCTCAACTATCCCCTGGTGGTGAGGTATAATGAATCTCATCGAAACAGCAAGGAGGCCATTGAAGATGCCCTTATCGATACCTACGATGGGAACCACATCCCATTGCGCTATGTGGCCGATGTGGTATCAACCAGCGGACCCAATACCATTAACCGGGAAAATGTACAGCGAAAGTTGGTAATCTCGGCCAATACCGCAGGACGCGACCTGGGCAGTGTGGTCTCTGAGATCCAATCGACCATTGAGAGTCAGGTCGAGCTGCCGGAAGGATACCGGGTCCAGTATGGGGGACAATTTAAAAGCGCTCAGAGTGCATCACTTACATTGTTGATCACCTCCCTGCTGGCCATCCTGGTCATCTTTGTAATCCTCTACCAGGAATTTAAAAGCGGGAAGATGGCCGGGGTGATCCTCTTGAACCTTCCCCTGGCCCTTATCGGTGGTGTGGTGGCCATATGGATCACCAACAGGGAGGTAAGTATTCCCTCCATCATTGGATTTATTACCCTGTTTGGGATTGCCACCCGGAACGGGATCCTGCTGGTATCGCGGTACATCCAGCTTCGCAAGGATGGACAAGGATTGGAAGAGACCATTATTCATGGATCGGCCGACCGGCTCAATCCCATTCTGATGACTGCACTGGCCTCTGCCCTGGCCCTGATTCCGCTAGCCATGGGAGGGGACAAGCCGGGGAATGAAATACAGAGCCCCATGGCCATTGTGATTCTGGGCGGACTGGTCACTTCCACCCTGCTCAATTTGATTGTGATCCCTGCAGTATACTATATGATTGAAAAAAGAAAAGCATGAAAACACGAATAATAATTGTCCTGTGTCTGACTTTTGGTATGATTGCCGGGACTGAAGCGCAGCAATCAGATACCCTGATGAGCTTAGTCCTTGAACAGAACAGGAAACTGAAGGTAGCCAGGGAGACCTACCAGGTGTCCATCCTTGAGGCAGGCACCGGAAATACCCCTCCCGACCCGGAGGTGGAGTTTGCATACCTGTTTGGGAAGCCCTCCGATCTTGGTAAGCGGATCGATTTCGGGATCACCCAACAGTTGGATTTTCCCACAAGCTATATTCACAGGTCCAAAGTGAAAAAGATCAATAGCTCACGAGCCGAACTGGAATATATCCTTACACGGCAGGAGGTTTTGCTTGAAGCACGGCAACTCTGGATAGAGCAAGTCCATCTCAACCAGCTCCGTACCCTGCTGTCCGAACGGCTACAACAGGCCGAAACCATTCGTAGCCATGTAGAACAGCAACTGGAGGCCGGTGAGGTCGGACTTCTGGAAGTGAGTCAGAGTAAACTAATGGTTGCCTCCCTGGAAGGTGAATTTGAGGAGGTACTTGCTCATCTGGAGAATTGCCGAATTGCACTGCTGGAAATCACAGGTGGAACTCATGTGGAGATTCTGGATACCCACTTTCCTCAACCCGTCCAGATGATCCCCGATACCTTGCTTGATGCATACCGGCAGGGGCCCTACGCCCAGCTATATCACCAGGGTCTTCAATTGAAAGAAGAGGAGAAGAACCTGGCTGTAAGTCAGCACCTGCCAAAACTCATGGCAGGATATTTTTCTGAATCCGTGCTCAACGCTGCATTCCGGGGATTCCGCCTGGGTATTTCTGTTCCTTTGTGGGAAAATGCCAAAACAGTCAAAAAAGCCAAATCGGAAATAGCCCATGCTGAAGCAGAAGTGGACCAGGTTACCTATGAGCAGGAAAAGGAGGTCAGGCAGAATCTAAACAGGATGGAAACACTGCTTTTGCGTGTGAATAAACTGGAGGAGGCCCTGGGATCGGCCAATAGTCTCTCGCTACTGAGCTCTGCCATGGAAAACGGCGAAATCTCTCTTACCGAGTATTTCTATAGCTCCGATTTCTATTTTCGGAACCAGCAGCAGCTTCTTCGTTATAAGCGGGACCTGCTGGTCCAGGAGGCAGAGTTATTAAAGGTGTACTTGTAGGGACCTATTGGTG
>JAUVIT010000228.1 GCA_030592605.1 Bacteroidota bacterium | reverse complement strand
TTGAGTTGAGCACTCAGGGCAATTTGGGAAACTGATCCCAATCCGGATCCCTTTTTTCCAGGAAGGCATTCTTGCCCTCCTGCGCTTCCTCAGTCATGTAATAGAGCATGGTGGCATTCCCGGCCAGTTCCTGGATCCCGGCCTGTCCGTCCAGCTCCGCATTAAGTCCCGACTTGATCATACGCAAGGCGATGGGGCTGTGTCTCATAATTTTATTACACCACTCCACCGTTGTATCTTCAAGCTGCTCCAGGGGAACCACCTTGTTCACCAGGCCCATATCCAGGGCCTCGGCTGCGCTGTACTGTTCACATAGAAACCAGATTTCCCGGGCCTTCTTCTGACCTACATGCCTTGCCAGGTACGAGGATCCAAATCCAGCATCAAAACTTCCCACTTTGGGTCCGGTTTGACCGAAGCGTGCATTCTCAGACGCAATGGAGAGGTCACACACCACGTGCAGCACGTGTCCCCCACCGATTGCATAGCCATTTACCATGGCAATCACCGGTTTGGGAAGGCTCCTGATCTGACGCTGTACATCCAGTACATTGAGTCTGGGCACCCCGTCTTTTCCTATATAACCTGCCTTACCCTTTACATTCTGATCCCCCCCGCTACAGAAGGCCTTGTCCCCTTCGCCGGTAAGGATTACTACCCTGACCTCAGGTTTCTCCCTGCAAACAACCAGTGCCTCACTGATCTCCCGGGTTGTATCCGGGGTAAAAGCATTGTAATAACGAGGCCGGTTGATGGTGATCTTTGCGATCCCCTCCTTATACTCAAACCGAATCTCCTCAAACTCTCTGAGGCTAAGCCAGGTTCTTTTCTCCATCTCTTATTCTTAGTTATAGGAATAGTTCCTTAAAGATACGACTATTTTCACTGGCTGTGGTATCCACTTCCAGCACAGATAGCCCCTTGTGGGGCAGGCAAAGGGCCTCCATTTGCTTGTCCAGTTCCTCATGGCTTGCGGCGCGTGCAAACCTTCTGCCAAAGGCTCCGGAGAGCAGTTCCAGAGAAACCGGGTGATGGGTAACGCTAAATTCTTCAAAAAAGTCCATCCTGTCAGGACCATCAAGCAGGCGAAAAATACCTCCCCCACCATCGTTCAGCACAACGATCTTAAGATTTTCCGGAAAACTCTTGTTCCATAGTGCATTGGAATCATAAACAAAACTGAGGTCCCCAAGTATAAGCAAATGCTGTTGATCCGAGACCATGGCTGCTCCCACAGCGGCAGAGAGCGATCCGTCTATCCCGGAAACTCCCCTGTTGGAGTAATAAATCAGATCGGGCCTTGAACGAAGCAGCTGAGAAAAACGTATGGTGGAACTATTCCCAAGGTGAATCACTGTTTGAGCAGGTGCTGCCTCCAGAATCCGGGCCACAGCGGTCAGGTTCGCAAAAGGTGCCTGCTGAAGATAGGCCTGGGCCCGGCCCGACTCCCTGTCTTCTAGCTTCTTCCACAAGCCCTGGTAGGACTTATCACCTTCAAGTGAAGCCTGCAGATCAGTCAGCTGATCAGCAAGGTCCGGGCCATCCTGAAGCTCCAGTATTTCCAGATCCTCCAATGACTGTATAACGAGCTTCAAACGTTTGGATACCACCTGATGTCCGAAAGAAATCAACACTTCGGGTGCCAGGTCAGTGCGCTCCTGTTCCGAAGCACCTGCAAGCACCAGTTCCGGAGTGGATATAAAGAGTTCTGAATTCAGATTGGAGATATTCTCTGCAACCACTACAGCCTGCTTTCCTGCCTGCATCTGCTCAAGTACTTGCTGAAGCCTGGAATCTCCGCTACTCATTCCAGCCAGTATCATAACTTTTTTTCCAGCCATATGGATGGCTGTTTTTGAGGCAGCTTCGGAAGGATGGGTTTTGGTATCAATTTGAGCATCTCCCCTGGGAAGAATGGGTTTGGGAAGGGCCTCATAAAGAGGTTCTGTAAGTGGCAGGTTCAAATGCACAGGGCCTGCAGGGTAGGAAACAGCCTCCTGAAAAAGTTTCTCCACTGCTTGCATCCCCTGCTCCAGATCGCTACTTTCTCTTAGCTCGGCAGGAAATTCAAAAAAGCCTTTGGAGAAGTTAAAATAGGGAAAGCGCTGATCTGTTACCTGGTTGTTAAACTGGGACAAGATCTCATGGGGGCGATCAGCTGTCAGAACCAACAAGGGGATGTTCTGGTGAAAAGCTTCTGCAAGCGCCGGGGAAAGATTCAGTACAGCTGTACCCGAAGTGGTGACCACTACCACGGCTTGTCCCAATTGCCGGGCCATCCCCAGTGCTACATAAGCTGCCGATCTTTCATCAACGATACTATGACAGATGAAGCTGGGATAGGAAGTAAATAACTGTATAAGGGGAGCATTCCTGGATCCCGGAGAAATAAGCACATGCCTGACTCCCAGCTTTTCAACAAGGGGACCCAATTCGGAGATATGTTGAAGATGGTGCATGGCGCTTACTCCAGATTCTTGATATAGGTATGCATGATTTTCAACAGGGAAAGGGCCTTCAGGTGCGTTTCGTTCCACTCCTCTGCTGCGTCCGACTCAAGGGTAATCCCTCCTCCAACGTAAAGGGAGATGTAGTCTGGAGTTACCTTCATACAACGCAGATTCACAAACAGGTCAATCTCTCCATGGGTCGACATTGGTCCCAGGAATCCCGTATAATAATCCCGGTCGTGCGGTTCCAGCTGCTTAATAAAATTAATGGCATCCACCTTGGGCTGACCAGCTACAGCAGGGGTAGGGTGCATGGCATCCACAAAATCCCAAAGCCTTCCATTCAGCCTGGCAAAGTCAAGGGTAAAATCGGTTCGAAGATGCAAGAGGTTCCCTGCCTTCTTTACATAGGAAGAACTTACCCGGTAGTCCTTCACATCAAAGGCCCTCAGGACATCATGAATATAGCGGGTCACATACTCCTGCTCAAGCACCTCTTTTTCAGTCCACTTGTTAATATCCATGTGTTTCTCTGCATAAGGCCTGGTTCCTGCCAGTGACACCGTGGATACCTTCCCGTCGCGAAGCCGGAGCAACGGTTCCGGAGAGGCACCAAGCCAAAAATGTTCATCACTCTTAAAAAGATAGGTGAAGGCATTGGGATGCCTTCTGCACATGGACTGATAGAGTCTGGCAACAATCTCCATATGCATCCCTTCCACCACCCTGATACGGGATAATACTGCCTTTTGAAAAGAACCGGTGGCAATGGACGACTTTATGGCATCCACCTGTTCCATATAGGCTTCCCGCTCTGTTACTACCGGGGCACCACCGTTCCACTCAGGCTGAGGCCTGGAATCCAGGCGCTCTACAGTTTGGATGGTCTCCCGGGTGATCTCTGCGGCATGAATGACCAGGTCGGGTTTCACCAGTATATAGTTGTGATCGTTCCGGGTATCGAAGGGCGCCATGATAAATCCGGTCTCCCCTGAAATATCCTGGATCGAGTTCCACTCCACATTTCCAGGGGTGGTCTGGATATAGGTAGTGGAATGCTCCTGCTGTGGCAGACGAAAAGTTACAAAAGGGAGGTTTTTGGTTATACAGGCGTTATGGATAGCTATAAGACCCTTGTTCATAGTGTTGGCTCAGCGAAGTTCTTCTGACTTTCTTGGTTTAATACTATTGGTAACACGGCTGATGGAAATAAGTTTGCCTGTATCATCCTTAATTTTTACATCCCAGATATGTTTATAATCACCTTTCACAAGCAAGGTAGCCTTTGCAATTAGGGTTCCCTTCCTGGCAGGGGCAATATGCTGACTGTTAACTGCGCTGCCCAGAACATTGTAATGCTCCGGATCCACCAGCAGAAACGATGCAGCACTTCCCACACTCTCCGCCAGGGAAATCAGGGCTCCGCCATGTACTACCTCCATGGGTTGGTAAAGCTTTGGTGTGATGGGCATCCTGGCCTCAAGGCTACTCTCAGTGGCAGCAATAAACTCTATACCAAGCAACTCCATAAAAGTATCCTTACACGCTCTGTTTATCTCATCAATGGTCATCCTGTCAATCTCTTTGTCCAAAGATACAATTTCCTGCTATCTCTTTTGCAGCACCAGCAGCATCACCGATCCCAGGAAAAGCGATTTGCTTCGGATCAAATCAAAGCCTGCCACCTCCAGTATCTTTCCCATCTCCTCCCTGGTATAATAGTTTTTGGAAGAGCTAGCCAGGTATCGATAGGCCTTCAGGTTTCCCGAAATCATTCCCCCCAGGTAGGGCAGGATAAAACGGAGGTAAATACCATTGAAAACTCGCCAGAGTGGACTGGCCGGCTTGCTGCTCTCCAGCACCACCAGTTCTCCCCCTGTTCTCATCACCCTGTTCATCTCCGCAAGATGTCTGGTCGCATTAGAATTCTTATATACAAGGTTCCGGATGCCAAAAGTAATCCCCATAGAATCGAAATGGCCATCCTCAAAGGGCATCTCTCCTGCATCG
>JAUVIT010000102.1 GCA_030592605.1 Bacteroidota bacterium | reverse complement strand
GGGATAGGTAGGAGGCCTGACAGTAACCTAGCATGTAATCCGATGTAGCTCAATAATGGGGTATGTCCAAATCTTTTTGATCATTCCATACTTTGCTATCTTTGACCATAAATACATAAAACAACAGATTCATGCCCCGAATTTTTAATCCTGTCGATATTTCACAGGAAGAAAAAGAGCTTCGAAAAGACTATTTCGATCGCCATACTCCTGTCCTTATTTGCGACTCTTATGCCACTGAAGGTGAGAAATTCAAGGTGAAGGTCCGCTTGGGGACCGAATACAGTCATCCCGACGATCCGGATCACTTTATCAAATATGTTCAATTATGGAACCGGGAAACCTTTATTGCTGAAGCCCATTTTGCCCCGGGATCCCTGGGAAACAAACCGGAGCATGTGGAAGTTGATTTTTATATTGTACCCAGAGCTGTGAGCATGAACCTGTCGGCCATGTCGGCATGCACCAAGCATGGATTATGGCAGAGTGAATCCAAAGAGGTGGCCATCAGAAAATCTTAACCCTTCCAGGCTCGCTGAAGCAAAGGGGGGATGTACCCTAGTCGAATACCTCTTCGTCATCGTCAAAACCTTCCTCCTCCTCATCCGGATATCCGGATGTTCCAATGAAGGATACGAAAGATATCTTCCACTCCCCATCTACCTTCTCCAGGTAACGGACCTGGATGCTCTCGATCTCAATCACATCATCATCAAAGGCGGATGTCCATTTCTGATTGCAGATCACAAATGCCGACTGGGGACAAATCTTATAGCGGTAGTTCGTTTTTTCAACATTTATGTGCAGGTCAATACCCAGATCGTCCTCTGTTTCATCTCCAGTCATATGTCTTGAAACATCCTTCCAACCTTCTGCGAATACATAATTATCGGCCCCTGCGGTTAAGCGTATATTCGTGGAATCCTGTATATGTGTTGAAAACATCCCTTCAAAATCCCGATCAATGTAGGTTTGGGTTTCCTTTTCCATCACTGCGATGATGGCAGCTTTTTCTTTTTCAATATCAAAGGCCTTCTCACAGCCAGTAACTACAAATGCAGCAATAATAAGAGCAGATAGAATTGTGTATCTCATGATTTAAGTGTTTAGGTTTAAAACTCAGAAGGCTATGTAGCCCGCCATCCCGTACATGCAAAATACAACAATGCGCCGTGAAAGTCAATTTATTATTACATTTGCTAATAATGCGCAGGATCCTCTTTATACTAAATGTGTTTCTAACTTTCGGATTTACAACACTATCCGCTCACAACGGAATTTTGGTTCCCGAGAATGGAGTTCTTGATCTCAGGGAGTGCGTTTTGGATGAAAACTCCATCTTCGACCTGAATGGAGAGTGGTTGTTTCACTGGGAGGAACTACTAACTCCGGATAACATTGACCTGCATCGTTCAACTGGCTTCCCAGTCACCGTACCTTCCTACTGGAAGAGTTATGAAATAAATGGCTCTTCTTTAAGCGGATCGGGCTATGGTACATACAGCCTGATGATTCTCCTGCCTGAGAATTATAATTCAGCTTTATGCGTTGATATTCCCCTGTTCGATGTGGCTTATAATTTTTACCTCAACGACAGGCTGATAGGAAAGAACGGTGAAGTGGGAACCAGCCGGGAAGAAGAAAAACCCTGGTATGAGCCATCCAGCTTCTGCTATATTCCGGAGACCGATACCCTTCAGATCCTGATCCAGGTCTCTAACTTTCATCACCGCAGGGGTGGATTCTGGCAATCGGTTGTGATTGGTAGTTCCAATGAGGTCCTGAACAGGAAGGAGAGGCGGCGAATGTTTAACTATTCCACCATCGGGGTGCTTTTCTTTTTTATGATCTTTTTCCTGATCTTCTGGTTCAATAGAAGGAAGGAATGGCTGATGCTATTGTTTGCTCTCACAACCATGGGCATTCTGATGAGATCAGTCAATACGGGACTCTATTTCTCTAACTCCTTTGTCGACGCCTCCTGGTCCTGGCAGATCAGGATGGAATACCTTGGTTCCTACCTGGCACAACTATTCGGGATGATCTTTCTTCATCGACTGTTTCCCAGAAGATATATGAAGCAGATCATCAGGATCAATACCATAGTAATGGCTCTGGCCAGTATCTCCCTGTTCATCTTACCAGTGCACCTTTTCACCTATGAGATGATGTTCTACCAGCCGCTTCTGGTGCTTTTCCTGGCTCACTATCTTATCATCAGCTTTATAGGGTCCCTGAAACGACAGGTCATGGACATCGTATTCTTTGCATCGCTGTCGTTTTTTATATTTGCCCTGGTCAATGATATTCTGCTGGCCAATACCGCCGGCGCTGTCTCTGGCAACTATCTATCTCAGCTCTCCTTCCAGATTTTTATATTTGCCATGGCAGTTATGATCATCCTGCAGTGGATCCGCAATGACAAAGAGCGGCAACAGCTGGAGGCCTCCCTCAGGTTTAAGAATCGTTTATTGTCGGTGATCGCACACGATTTGAAAAATCCCATTGCCAGCGTGGCACAGTTTTCCGACCTGCTTGCCTCCAAACCTCATCTTGCTACCAAAAAACATATTACACATTCCCTTCGAGAATCCTCACAGGCGGCCGTCACCCTCCTGGACAACCTGCTGTATTGGGGACGAAACGAATCCGACAGCTTGAGTATTTCTCCTGTACAGATAGAAATGAAGGACCTGATAAGAGAGGTAGGTGCCCTGTACCAGCATATGGCTATGCAAAAAGAGCTTGATTTTACCACGGTTGTAAAAACCGGGTCCAAGGCCTATGCCGACCCTGTTTTTATAAAAATCGTACTGAGAAATCTGGTGGCTAATGCCATCAAGTTTACACGCAAGGGGGGATCGGTCCGGGTCCGGGCCTGGCAGGAAAAAGAACAAATATACTGCTCGGTTATCGACACGGGTGTTGGCATGAAACCGGAATACCTGGAGCAGTTTAAAAATGATGGCTACCTGAGTAGTTCTACCGGCACCGATCTGGAAATTGGAACTGGTCTTGGACTACAGCTGGTAAAGGATCTGCTTGAAAAGAATAATGGAACACTGGAAATAGAGAGTAAAGCCGAGGTAGGATCCACTTTTACTTTTACACTTCCTATGGATAAAGAGAGTTGAGATGAAGATTAACAAGACACAAAATATTGATATTGAAGGAAGCCAGATAATACTGGTAAAGGAGAATGCGAAGCTGGACGAATTTATAAAAGATCCGGCTGAGCTGGCGTATGTCAGTAAGCGGCTGGCCGGGGAAAAAAATGTAGCCATTCTGAACCGCCTGGAACGTGTGCTTCTTTACCGGAACCTTGAAAAAGAGGATGTTCCACTTAGCATAAGGCTTGAAAATGCCAGGAAAGCAGGGTTTGAGATGCATTCAATGCTTATGGATCATGATGTGGCATCTGTCACAGTGATCAATGGAGGTGTGGATCAGGAGGTGTGTGTGGCTTTTGCCGAAGGTGTGGCACTGACCAACTACCAATTTCTGAAATACCTGTCAGAAGATCGTTCCAAGAAGTATTCCCTGCATGAAATGTCCCTTTATGATGAGGGTCTTTCCGATGATCATGTAAAGAAGTTGGAGAATCTTGTTCAGGCGGTCTATCTGACCCGCGACCTGGTCAATGAACCCTTGTCCTACCTAACTGCGATGCAGCTCTCTGCTGAGATCGAGAAGATGGGGAAAGATTCTGGTTTTTCCGTAGAGGTATTCAACAAACTTAAAATCGAAACTTTGAAAATGGGGGGACTCCTGGCTGTGAATAAGGGAAGCATTGATCCACCTACCTTCTCCATCCTCACCTGGAAACCAAAAAATGCTGTGAATGACCGCCCCATTGTACTGGTAGGAAAAGGAGTTGTATATGATACCGGGGGACTTAGTCTGAAGCCTACCCATGACTCCATGGATTATATGAAATGTGATATGGGAGGGGCCGCTGCTGTTGCAGGCGCGTTTTATGCCGTGGCAAAAAACGAACTACCTGTCTGGATAGTTGGTCTGATTCCCGCCACGGATAACAGGCCCGATGGGAATGCCTATGTTCCCGGTGATGTGATCACCATGTATGACGGATCCACGGTTGAAGTACTGAATACCGATGCTGAAGGTCGGATGATCCTTGCTGATGCCCTTAGTTATGCCAAACAGTATGATCCAGAGCTGGTCATTGAACTCTCAACGCTGACTGGGTCCGCACATATGGCCATCGATAAGTTCGGCATGGTGGGCATGGGAAATGCAAGCCGTGAGGTGATGGAAAACCTGAAGGCAAGCGGGGAGTATACATCCGAAAGGGTGGCTGAATTTCCCTTCTGGGATGAATATAAAGAACAATTGAAATCAGATATTGCTGACCTTAAAAATATTGGCGGTAAGTATGCCGGGGCTATTACTGCTGGAAAATTCCTTGAACACTTTACCGACTATCCATATGTCCACCTTGATATTGCAGGACCCTCTTTTAACAAGGCTCCATTCAATTACAGGGGGAAGGGAGGCAGCGGTGTAGGAGTCAGGATCCTCTATAATTTTTTTCTTGACCGGTCCCTTTAATCTCTACCATATATGAAAGACAAACTCAAAATAGGGATATCCCATGGTGACATCAACGGGATTAGCTATGAGGTTATCATAAAAACCCTGATGGACAGTCGAATCAATGAGATCTGTACGCCCATCATTTATGGTTCACCCAAAGTGGCGGCCTACCACAGGAAAGCGCTTGATATTGAAGGCTTTTCTCCCACCGGGATCACTTCGCCTGATGAGGCCCGGGGAAACAAATCATATATCATCAACTGCGTGGATGAGAACATTCGTGTGGAGCTTGGCAAAGCGACTGAGAGTGCAGGGATTGATTCATTCAAGGCATTGAAGGCAGCCACAGATGCGCTGGAATCAGGTAAAATTGATGCACTGGTCACCGGACCGGTCAACAAACAGAATATCCAGCATTCCGAGTTCTCTTACAGCGGCCATACAGAGTATCTTCAGGCTCGTTTTAAAGTTGACGAGGTCATGATGTTAATGGTCAGTGAGCTGCTAAAAGTAGGGCTGGTAGCAGGACATGTGCCCATATCGGCCTTAAGTTCAATGATCACAAAGGAGCTGGTTATCGAAAAGCTCAAGATCCTTGCAAGGTCACTTCTGGTGGACTTTGGTATTAGAAATCCTCGTATCGCAGTATTGGGACTAAACCCTCATGCCGGCGATGACGGACTGCTTGGCAGTGAAGAGCAGAAGATCATTACCCCGGCCATCGATGAGGCCAAAAAGTTGGGAATAACAGCATTGGGGCCCTATGCAGCAGACGGATTTTTTGGTGCCGGACGATTCAGCAAATTCGATGCCGTACTGGCCATGTACCACGACCAGGGACTTGCCCCTTTTAAGTCACTTAGCATGGATAGTGGTGTGAATTTTACCGCCGGCCTGCCGGTGGTCCGAACCAGTCCGGCTCATGGAACAGCCTACGAACTGGCTGGCAAAAATAAGGCCTCTGCCACCTCCTTCAGAAATGCCCTCTACCTGGCAATCGATGTTGCACGTAACAGGGAGTTATTTAAGGAAATCTCGGCCGATCCCCTTGCTGCAGGCAAAACAAAAAATAGCGGGAAGGATGAATCGCCAGAGGATCTGGAAGTCTCTGCCTGACCGGTATTTGCTTGCAAACTAGTAGTAAACCAGCTCTTTCTGTTGATTGTAGACAAACTGGAAAAGCTGATTCTCAAGGGGAAAACAGAACATGTAATAGGCTGTTTGGTTATGTTTTGGGAAATAGACATACCCGCTGGCAACCTTTCCCGGTGCAAGCTCACATGTTCTGAAAATTTCTTCATTCACCAGCTCTTTCTCTTCACCGATTAACTCCATTTCTGAATTAATCATCTTATCCTGTGAAATATACTGATCGGCGGTACCTGCCGTTTGGAAAACAGCATCAACAATGAAAGCGGGATTTTCGGTGGCAATAAAGCCGGAGGCGTAGTAAATAATATTGGCACTGGCTTGCAGGATCCCCAACAAGGTATTCGTTCCCTTCACCTTTTTTCTCTCGTCCAATACAAGATCATAGTGCATCAATACCGTATCCGGATGAACAGTCAGCCAGGAGCCTGAGTCTGAGAATTCGGCATTGGCACTATCGAGTAGCACATAGTAAAAATTGCCAGGATGAATCGAGAGTGTATCTGTTGTGGTATTGTAAACAACGAAATCAAAAACAAGAAAAGCCCCCTGCATTCCATCATAACCCAGTTCCACACCGATCTGCTTACTCTCCAGGGGAATATACTCCCGCCCATTGGCAAAATTGCCTTTAGGAGCTTCCGGGATAATTTTTGTGACAAGCCTGGGTGCTGTACATGAAAAGGAGAGCAAAAGCAGGATCGGCAGGGAGAACAAATTTTTCATCATCGGGCGTGTTTGATACTGGATCAAACACAAAAATCCTGCCGAAAATCAGGAGGGTCTTCCCTACCCGATCAGGGCGCTGTATGCATCAGCCGACATTAAATCATCCAGCTGTGAAGCATCACTCAACTTTATCCTGATCATCCATCCACCTTCAAAAGGCTCAGAATTAACCAACTCAGGAGTATCCTCCAATGCGGGATTTACCTTTACTACCTCTCCATCTACGGGCATAAAGAGATCC
>JAUVIT010000367.1 GCA_030592605.1 Bacteroidota bacterium | reverse complement strand
GGATAGTGCCTTCTTCAGCTTTTTCCGGATCAGTGGCTCCGATTAGCTTCCTGTAATCTTCCACAGCGTTTTCTTTTTCCAGGATGGCAACCACAATGTTACCAGAGGTCATGAATTCAACCAGGTCCCTGTAGAAGGGGCGCTCCTTGTGGACTTCGTAAAATCGTTCCGCCTCACCCTGTGTCAGCCATAGCATTCTCATGGCTGAGATCCTGAAACCTGCAGCATGAATTTTGTTAAGAATCGGACCGATATGTCCTTCTGAGACTGCAAAAGGTTTGATAATCGTAAATGTGATGTTTCCAGACATAGTAATCAGTTTTGATAATGCATATTAACAAATAATATCGGGCTTTGTTAAGCCCCTATCAATATTTTTTAACTTTGATGCCTTAAAGATTGCTGTAACTATGGTAGATGAAGGCGTTTCAAGAACCATTCGTGGCTGGATTAAGGCAGCTAAGAGGGTGGCAGTACTGACACATACCAATCCTGATGGAGATGCTATCGGTTCAAGTTTGGCCCTGGCTCTGGCTCTGGGGAAGATGGGCTTAGACGCACAGGTAGTGATTCCGGACGGGCTACCCGACTTCCTTCGCTGGCTTCCGGGAATCGAACTTTCCACAACATTTGCCTACAAACGGGATAAGGCCATTGAGATTATTGACGGTGCAGATTTGATTTTCTGCCTCGATTTCAATGATCCAAAGCGAGTGAATGGTGTGGAGGAATTTCTTCAAAAGTCAAGTGCCAGGAAAATCCTGATTGACCACCACCAGGAGCCGCTTAAGTTTACCGATATTGCTATATCGGAGACATGGCGGGGATCGGTCGGTGAAATGATCTATCTCTTCATTAATGAGGTGCTGGAAGGCGAGGTAATGGACAAAGATATTGCAAGCTGCCTTTATGTGGCCATCATAACAGATACTGGTAATTTTAGTTATGCCAGTTCCTATCCCGAGATTTTTCATATTGTGGGTGATCTGATGAAATATGGAATCGAGAAAGACAGTATTTATGCCTCTGTTTATGATGCATTTTCTGAAGATCGAATGCGCCTGCAGGGATATTGCATGCAGGAGAAGATGGTTGTGCTTCCCGAATATCATACAGCATACATCAGCCTGACCGAAGAGGAACTTAAGAAATTTAATCACCGCAAAGGTGATACTGAAGGCTTTGTGAATATTCCCTTCTCAGTGAAGGGAGTAAAGTTTACAGCCCTCTTTGTCGAAAAGAAAGACCTGATCAGAGCATCATTCAGATCGCGTGGTCTGTTTCCTGTTAACCGTGTGGCTTCGGAGCATTACCACGGAGGAGGTCATATTAATGCTGCCGGTGGAGATTCCTTTCTTAGCATGAAGGAGACACTGGCCGGTTTCGAAGCTCTTTTACCAGGATATGCAAACATGCTCAAAGATGATTAGTGCATTCCGCTTCCTGCTTGTAATAAGTTCAATTCTACTGCTTTGTGGATGCGATCCACCTGTCCAGGAGCAGGAGGGGAGTGGGGACACACAGGTTTCAGAGCAATTCATCAGGGTAAATCAGTATATGCAGCAGCGGCACCAGGATCATATATCGGCTTTCCTGGAACGGGTGGATTGGTCTGCAGAAGTGACCCCTTCAGGGCTATGGATTGTTATAGAGAAACCCGGGGAGGGACGACGAATTGCAGAGAATGCGCGGGTTAGCTACACTTTTCAATCTACCCTGCTGGATGGTACACCCTGCTACCAGGCCACTTATGAGAATCCCAAACAAATAACCATAGGCAAGGGTGGTATGGAGTCAGGCCTTGAACAGGGCCTGCAAAAACTGTCGGAAGGAGCTGAAGCGGTCTTTTTAATTCCTCCCCACCTGGCGCACGGCAATTTTGGTGACCGGAAGAAAATTCCCGGAAATTCTGTCCTGATTTACCGTTTACAGGTCCTGAAGGTTGAGTAAGGTTCATTAATTATATTAATTTTGCAGCGGAAAGTTTAAACGATGAAGATTTTGAATAGAATAATTCCCTTCGTGGCATTGAGTGCCGCGCTAATATTTATAAGTTCCTGCACAAAAGATAATACGGAACAGAATGCGCTGGATGAAGAACAGCGCTATTTTGATATCTATGTGGCAGCCAACTATCCCGATGCGGTTCCAGAGCCAAGTGGACTCATCTATGTGGAAAACAAAGAAGGCAGCGGATCCATCCCAGGTGACACCACCTGGGTACTAATTAACCATGTATCTTATCTTATTCCTGGTGATATGGTATATGAAACTTATATTGAAAGGGTGGCCATAGATAATCGTATACAGGATACTACAGCCTTATACGGTCCCTATAAAATGAGGAACGGTCTTACCAATGATGGTTTTACGGAAGGATTGAGTAAGATGCAGGAGGGAGGAGAAGCTACCTTCTTGTTTGCCAGCGAGCTGGGTTATGGATCAACAAACACGGGTAGCCTGCCGGCCTACAGTTCATTGAAATACGAAGTGCAACTGCTTGAAATATTGGGGGATGATATTGTGGCTTACGAGGAAGAAAAGATCGTTGCCTATACCGATACCATTGTGGGTGTGGGTAGCGTATATGATACTGT
>JAUVIT010000132.1 GCA_030592605.1 Bacteroidota bacterium | reverse complement strand
CCCTGGTTTGCAATCTCAAAACCATCAACCCCCATGTCCAGGAAGAAGGGGATGCTTTCTCTTTCTCCGTCAAACCAATGAGCGACTATGACAACTCCCTGGTCCTCGTGGGTAGAGTCAATTACCTGCTGGTCGCTTAAGCCCCTGGTGATAAAGTTCCTTTTTAGTCCCAGCAATGTCATATGATTGCTGCCAGAAAACTCCTCTCCAGCTATCATTAAGGGTTTTTCCGGGAGCCTTCCCTGATCCTGGGCCCGGACTGCTTCCATGGTATGCAGATGATGGTTGTGATCGGTGATGAAGAAAGCATCAAATCCATTTTTCTTATGCCAAAGCTGCAATCTTTTTGTGGAGATAATTCCATCATGACTAAACTCTGTATGGCTGTGGGTATTGATCAGGATGGTCTGTTCGTTCTGGTTTACGATTGTATTGGCAGGCAGGGGCAGGTAGATGATCAACCACAACAATCCCAGCCAGGTAGCTACTATCAGGGGTAGTGATTTTAACCAGAGGAGCACGCCATGCAGTTTCGTATTCCACTGTACTTTGCTGGCTGGCAGGAAAAAGCGTAGCAGCTTAGGTAGCAGTGAGAAGACTGTGATCCAGAGAAACAAAATGGCGAATTCCAGTAAAGGTTGATCCGCACGAAGATAAAACAGCAGGGGTCCGGTAAATGGCTCAAACAGAATCCGCAAGGCAGAGATATGAATGCCAAATCCGGGGACCGGCTCGGAGCTCAGGGCATCTATGATCTGTATGCTTTGGTGGAAGATCATGGAGAGGATCCCCATGGCAATGAACAGGACAATTAGCCCTGAGTGAGCGATTATTTTGTTTGGAATGCGATTCATCACTAAAAATTTTCTGTCAACACCGGATAGGGAACATCATAGCCTTTTACCGAATGCCAGATGATACGGTTGAAGGTATCTTCATCGATGCGGTCCAGTTCATCCAGATCCTGCTCCATCGATTTTTGCGCCCAGTAGAGGGCATCGCCCGAAAGGCTTATAAGCTCAGGGTTTAATTCCTCCAGCGGAATATTATTTGGCAGTGCTGTGTAGGGTGAAACATCCGGTTTACTGGTAAAGCAATCAAACATGGGCTCCGCTGCCAGATCAAACTGGTTCAGAGGAGGGATGCCCAGAATATTTTCAATGGTTCGAAACATATTTATTTGAGAATAATTTGTTGAGATCACCTCTCCGCGCTTTGTATAGGGACTGATTACCAGACCCACAGTCCGGTGCCCATCCACATGATCAAGCCCTGCCTGGGGATCATCCTCGGTAACGAAGATGCATGTTTGTTCCCAAAATTTACTGTGCGATATTGCTTCCACAACCCTCCCCAATGCTAAATCATTGTCAGCAACAGCTGCTCTTGGGGTGGGCAGACCAGGCTTTGTCCCCGATGTATGATCATTGGGTAAAAGCATAATAATAAAATTTGGAAAGTTGTCATTCTCTTCAAATTCCTTTAGCTCTTTGATGAACTCGGCCGCCCGATAAACATCCGGTACCTTTTCGGGGAAACCGATAAATGTCGGACACGTGTAGGGTTCCATCTGCGGTAAATTTGATTTGGCCCGAATCCTGATGCTGTTTGTTCCGTTCAGAAAATCCTGGTAAATATCTGTAAATGTGGCATTTTCAGGCTCGATAAAGGCATCAACAAATTCGCCATAGTTTCGGAAGGATAAGCCATGCTGCATCGCGTTGTCCCAGATAAAACCCGTTGAAGAGTAAGCCAGCGGATCGCCGCCATCATAAGGATAGCTGCGGGGAAAGTCGCCGAAAAACTTTTCAATATAATCGGTAACATAGGCCTCGTCTGTCCATTGATGGCCATCTGCACTAAGCACGCCACTACAGTAATAATTATCCATCAGCACAAATTCCTCGGCCAGTGCATGATGATTTGGGGTGACTTCCCGTCCAAAGTGAACCAGGGAAGTGTCACCATTGCCCTGCTTCATATCACCAAACACCTGGTCATAGGTCCTGTTCTCTTTAATAATATAGACCACATGCTTAAAATGAGATTCCTGACCCGGAAACTGAGGAACTGCCACCCGCCCTGTACTTTTATTCTCCTGAGCCAGTTGTTTCATCATCTGTGCGAATGAATTATTGTCTTTCACTACCTCTGTCATGGTATGGAGGGTGGCCTCAGCAGGCAGCGAAATGATGGAGATACTCCCCATATGGTTATGCGTATTGTACTCGGGCCTGTCAGCCCGCATGTTCCTGGAGCCAATTCCCTTTGTATTTGCGACGAAAAGAAATTTAGCATCCTTATCTAAGCTAATTGCACCGGGGTACCAGCCCGTGGGAATAAAACCTGCTATATCATTCTTCTCATCAAGTTGAATCACACAGAGTGCATTATCAGTTCCATTGGCAACGAATAGCTGTTTTCCGTCAGGAGAGATGGCCAGGGCATTGGGAGCACTGCCAAAAGGCAAATCTTTTTCCATCCGCACAGATATGGTGCCAACAACAGCATCGCTTTTTGTATCTATAACTGAGATTATATCACTGTTGGCACAGGCAATGTACAAACGGGATTTGTCGGGACTCAGAGCCATGGCGCCAGGATGCAGGCCAACTTCTATATCTTTTATTTGCCGGAGTGATTCCAGGTCAATTACAGAAACTGAACCGCTGCTGGCAATTCCTGTATTGGGATCGATGACTATTTCGCTGCCGGAGCTTGTATAAGTCGCATCACCGGCCTCTGGTTGTCTGCCGCCCCAATTGCTTACATAGGCCTTTTGGGAGGAGAGAAGTATGACTTCATAGGGAGAAACACCCACCGGAATTTCTGTGATCGGCCCCTTGGCCAGATCTACCACAGCCAGGGTATTGCTCCGGCTAAGAGGAACATACAGCCTGTCACCTACATCATTTATTGAAAATCCACCTGGTACGGGATGTCCCCCAATTTCTGCTTGCTGGAATTGTATCGGTTCTACCCAATTTAAAATGTTGTTGTGATCTTTCTGAGCAATAAATATTTTATCCCGGGATTGGCTTGCATAGATTTGATTTCCATCGGCTGAGAAAGAGACCCCTTTAAATGATCCGCCACCTTTGAGAGGTAGTGTTTGCATGATGGTTCGATCTAATACCCGTATTAAATCAAGGGAATTCTTATTCAGGACGGCAAGCCATTTTCCATCAGGGCTCAGGGTCAGATCTACCGGCCGGCCCGGGAACAGAATTTGAAATCCTGCAGGTCGTAAAAGCTGATTGGTTGGCACGAGTATGCTGCCATCCGGTTGAGGACCTACAATACGTGTTGATAGGCTAGCTTTCTGTTCCGTTTTAAGGTTGCACTGACCCAGAAATAGAACAAGTAGTACAAGGCCGCTGATATTTCTTATCCTTTTCATGAAGCACGCTTTAGAAAAATCGATTTTCAATGATTCTGCAAATGGTATGATATACGGGCAGATGATATTCCTGTATCTCTGCTGTGGTGGTTGCGGGAACACAGATGGCCGTGTCACAGTATTGCTTGATCATGCCTCCGTGTTGCCCGGTCAGGCCAATCACCCTCAGTCCTTTTGCCTTTGCAGTAATGGCAGCATCCACCACATTTCTGGAATTGCCAGAAGTGGTGATTGCGAACAGCACATCACCTTTCCTTCCGTAACCTGCAAGCTGCTGGGAGTAAACCAGATCCGCATCCATATCATTAGAGATGGCGCTTAGCAGGGAAGTATGAGAACAGAGTGATATGGCGGGCAGGGCATTCTGTAAATTCTCTGCTAAATAGCTTCCCCGTTCCGTGGAAACTAACTGAAGACTCGCCTTAAAATTTTCCGGTAACGGCCGCTTTTTTTCAAAACTTTTCATGAGTTCACCGACCATATGGTCTGCATCGGCACAACTGCCCCCATTCCCACATGCTAATATCTTCCTGCTATTTTCAAAGCAATCAATGATTGCCATGGCGGCTTCCCATATCTCCTTCTCACAATAGCCCAGGGCGGGATAGCGCCTGATCATCAAAGCCAAACTATCTTCTCCTGTCATCACTTATATCTTTTAATTAAATCCCAAGTTCTTTCAGGATAGCTTTTTTGGGTTTTACACCCATAATTCTTTTCTCCTCTTTTCCGTTCTTAAATACGATTAAAGTGGGGATATTACGAATTTGATATTTTTCAGCCAATGCCTTATTCTGGTCCACATTCACCTTGGCAATGGTCACTCTATTACTCTCCTCTTCTGCAATCTCATTTAAGCTGGGAGCTATCATTTTACAGGGAGCGCACCAAGGGGCCCAGAAATCCACCAGGACTGTCCCATTCCTGATCACTGTTTTGTAGTTCTTACTGTTCAGTGTTTTGATTTTCTTACTGGGAGGGACCTCCTTGATATTCTTCATTTTACTGTAGCTATACACAAGAAACCCTACAAAAACAATCGCCAGCCCTCCTAAAATATACCATACCATAAATAAATCTTTTATTATGTTTTGCTTAGAGCACTGCAAAAATACTACAACTATTGTAAAGCCACACAGAGAGCAGCGTAATCTCCGATACTATCACCAAGGGCCGCGGGCACAACTCTACAAACTTTCCTGGCTGCGGGAATTGCTTCACGTTCTAATACCTTCTCAACAAGGGGTTTTAAATATTCTTCATTTCTTGAATATATACTTCCAATAACGATGCACTCCGGATTCAGAATATCAATCAGAATGGCCAGTCCCTTTCCCAGGTAGGAGGCGGATATATGCACAATTTCACTAGCTACGGGATCCCCGGCGATGGCAGCTTTAAAAACGATCCTGGCTGTTAAATCTCCGATCATATCTTCAGAAGGGCAAAAGCCGACAGCTTCGCCTGACTGTAGATTATCGGTAACAATAGATTTGGCCAGTTGGGCAATTCCACCGCCACTGCAAAAACCTTCAAAAGAGCCAGCCTTACCAAATCCAACTGGGCCATCATCGGCCATTCTCATATGACCAACTTCCCCTGCCAGATCATTGGTTCCGGCGTAAAGCTGCCCGTTTAATATAAGACCGGCTCCCATTCCTGTCCCGAATGTCAGAAAGATCATATTCTTTGTCCCCACACCGGCTCCCATCATCCATTCAGCAAGTGCACAGGCATTTGCGTCGTTCTGCACTTCCACATCGACACCAAATTCCTTCTTAAAAATATCAACTATTGGTACTGAATCCCATCCGGGCAGATTGGGTGGAGAATATATAATCCCTTTTTCTGAATCAAGTGGTCCGCCACAACTGATCCCTATTTTGACCAGCTTATTCTTGTCATACTTATCGAAGAGCTTGTAGGTATGTCTCTTGAACTCAGCTAAAATTTCAGGGTATCCTCTCTCCGTACGGGTGGCAAAAACGATCTTCTCATATACCTCAAAATTCTTGTCACCTAGTACGACACTACATTTTGTTCCCCCAACATCAAAGCCCAAATAATATCTATCCAATTGAGTTAAGGTATGCATACATATCAAAGGTTAAATAACAGCTCAAGCAGTCTGTTTGTTTGTGAAAAGTCGGGTATGAGGATTTGTGCACCGGAGCGGATCAGCCGGGTGCGTTTTTCCGGATTTAGTCCATATCGCCTCACTTCGTCACTGGCTATTCCAATGGCGATCCCATTGGATTTAATACACTCTTTTATCTCAACCGGTCCATCCCCGAAAACTGCAAGTTCATTCCCGGTAAGATTGTTCTCTTTGATAATCTTTTCGATCACCATTTTCTTGGAATACTTACTGATGTCACCGACCGACCCTTGTATTCCTCCCTTGAAAAGATCTGCATAACCCAGTATTTCTGCATCATGAATAACATCTTCGATATCAGTGCCACTGGCCAGGTAAAGAGTAATATCCCTCTCTTTAAGGGCTCTTAGCAGGTCAACAGATCCTTTCATTGTGTAATCTTCTACAGTGAGCTCTCCTGTTTCAAGCTTTTCCAGTCTAAGGGAAACCACCTTCATCAGCGCATCATTGTATATCTTTTT
>JAUVIT010000353.1 GCA_030592605.1 Bacteroidota bacterium | reverse complement strand
ATCATCACAGCCTGAAATATATGAATGGCGCGGTGCTGATCGCTCTGGGATTTATCCCGATACCGATTTGCTGACACTCTGGCCTGAAGAAGGGCCGAAAGAACTATGGACCGTGGATAGCCTTGGAAGAGGTTACGGTTCTCCACAATTTACGGAGGATCGCTTCTACATCACGGGCGAAGTGGATAGCATGTCAATTTTGTACTGTTTTAACCTGGATGGCACAAAGTTGTGGCAAAGCACCCTGGGAAAGGAATGGGTTACCAGTTTTCCCGGATCGCGTTCAGCTCCAAGCATTGTGGGTGACAAGATCTATATAGGCACAGGCATGGGAGATCTGTATTGTGTGAACAGAGCCGATGGCAGTCTGGTCTGGTCCAAAGATTTCACAGAGGACTTTCAGGGGATTTATCCTCTGCACGGACACTCTGAGGCAGCAGTTATTTCGGGGGAAAAGGTATTCTGGACCCCGGGAGGCCCTACCCATAATGTTGTAGCACTCAACCGTATGACCGGGGAGCTGATCTGGAGCAATCCCGGCTTTGGGGAGCGTTCGGGCTATAATCCCGGAAAACTTGTGGTTCATGATGGCCGGGAGTTGTTTGTCACTTTTACAGCTGCCAAGTTGTTAGGACTTGATGCAGAGACAGGAGAACTGCTTTGGTCCCACCATCAGGATGTTTATACGGAAGAGGAGCGTGAGAAGATAGGGATCGGGGATTCCCACGCAAACGCTGTAATCTACAGAGAAGGATCTATCTATTACGCTGCCGGAGACGGCAATGGTGGAGTCAGGCTCGGCCTTTCGGAAGATGGCAGCGAAATTACTCAGGTATGGCGCAATCCGGGATTTGACAGTTTCTTTGGCGGAATTGTTTTGATTAGCAATCATCTTTATACCAGCGGAACGCACAGTCAGTATTTATATTCCATCGATGCCACCACAGGAATTCTCACCGATTCCTTGAAAATTGGACAGGGCGCCTTAATTGCGGCCGATCAGATGCTATATTATTACAACCAACGGGGCCAGATGTTTCTGTTAAGTTATACTGAGGGCAAGATGAAGGAGGTGAGCTCCTTTAAGATCACCAAGGGTACCCGGCATCACTTCTCCCATCCGGTTATTCACCAGGGAGTTCTCTATCAGCGGCGGGGTGAATCCCTGATGGCCTACGACATCTCCATTTAGTGTTGCCAAGGAATCCTGCCCGATTGCTGGATATGTTTCCGGAGGTCAGTTCGCAAAGATTTATATTTTTCGGAATCTGAAATCTGCAATGGATCCTTCTCATATGGATCATCTCCCAAATTAAAAAACTGGAATGGCTCATAGGGGGTGTTTTGAAGGATCTTATAATTTCCGCGACGCGCTGCATAATAAGCCTGTCCGCCATAGTCACCGCCTTCCCGTCTGACCCAGTAGACTGTTCTTTCAGGCTCATGGCTCTCCTCTCCCTTTAATATGGGAAGAAAGCTCACACCATCAATTTTGCCCTCCACCTTCGCTCCTGCGACATCTGCAAAAGTAGGGAACAGATCCATCAGCAAAGTAAGCTGCTCTGACTGGCTTCCGGGTGGGATTCTATCCTTCCAGACCATGAAAGCCGGAACCTTGATACCTCCTTCAAACATATCCTGTTTACCACCTCTCAACTTACCATTACTCTGGGCATATCTGAGTGCACCTCCATTATCGGAGGTGAAAACTACCAGCGTATTATCGATCAATCCTGAAGTTTCCAGATACTCCATCACTCGACCTACCTGAGAATCCAGATGTTCTACAAAAGCTACATTTCTGGCTCGTTTCTGATCAAGTTCAGGTTCACGTTCCACCACCCTGACCAGGAACTCGTCAGGAGGTTGTATGGGGAAGTGTGGTGCATTATAGGCCAGGTAGAGAAAAAAGGCTTGCTTGTCCCCTGCCCGCTCCTTCAGGTATTCCAGTGTCCAATCCGTAAACAGATTGGTGGCATGGCCCCTTGGCTCGATCTCCTCTTTGTTAAGCCTCATCCAGTTCACTCCTCCCCTTAGGTGCGTCCAATAGTCGTCCATCATATCACCGAGGAATCCCTTGAAATAATCGAATCCACGGTCATTGGGGGTATTGGGTTTCTTAAAACCGAGGTGCCATTTCCCGATGATGGCAGTATGGTAACCACGTCCATTCAGCAGTTCCGGAATCAGAATCGCTTCCTCTGATAGATAACCCCAGCTGTTGTTTTCGAACTGCCGGATCACTCCGGGTACACCCACCATATCAGGATATCTGCCTGTTAGCAACGAAGCCCTGCTGGGCGAACAAACCGTACAGTTGGCATAGAATTGTGTAAAGCTCATCCCCTGCCTGGCAAGCTGATCGATATGGGGAGTACGCATATCCTCCGCACCCTGGATCGAGAGATCGCCATAGCCAAGATCATCTACCAGAATACACAATATATTAGTTGGCGGAGGGGTTTCGGTGTGACTCATGCTGGCCTGACTGGTGAGTTCGCAGGAAACCACCATCAGCAAAATGGCCGGTATATACAGTTTCAGTTTCATAATCATTTTTTGAATTACTATTTCAATTTGCGATTTTTTTTCATGATCAATAGCAGGAGATATGCAATTCTTTTGATTTCTGGACCATATTCCGTATTTTATTGTGCCTTAAATTTCCAGAGCAATGATTAGTGAACCTGAAGAGTCTACTACTGAAAAATCAGGATTCCGGTGGAAGGAGTCCTTTGAAAATCTCCGACAGAAGGGTTTTTTCAGATACGTGGGTCGAAGTGTTCTCCTGATTCTTTCGATATATCTGCTTGTGGTATTGTTAGTTTTTCTGACCGGGAAATATCTGGTCGACTTCAACGCCTTTTT
>JAUVIT010000109.1 GCA_030592605.1 Bacteroidota bacterium | reverse complement strand
ATCGTTTCTCTGCATTTTGTCCTTCCTTCCAGATAAGCTGTAACGATTCGCTTATTGAGATGGAGACAACAAATCCGGTTAAGAAGCAGGAAGTGAAACCCCTCAGAACCAGGATCGACAAAATAAATAGCCAGGATAGTAATGCATTAAAGGAGCTCTACAGGTCCACCATTACCAATGGGGAATTCTCTGCCACAGGTGGGGCTGGACTGGGCTTTATCGAGATGGCTAAAACCACCGGTAGCAAACTGGAGTATGCCTTTGAAAATCTGTCTAAAGATTACTCCCTTTATACTTTCAGGGTTTCAATGCATATATAGGCCTACTGTTCTATTTCGTGCAGTCAAGTTCGTTTCCGTACACTTTTTCCCGTGCAGTTTATCTAATAGTATCGATAACTAATTTATCATAAGCCTGATAAACATTGTGGCACGAAAACTGTTTTTATTCAGAGCAAGAGAAAGGTTATGTGGAAGAATTTCTTTACTGTAGCCCTAAGAAACATCAGTAGGAACAAGGTCTTTACTTTGATCAATGTATCGGGACTGGCCATCGGACTGGCCAGTTCGATCCTGATTATGCTGTTTATAATAAAGGAGGTGAGTTTTGACCGCTTTCATGAGAACAAGCAAAGGATCCACAGGCTATACATCGACGGGATGTTGGGTGAACAGGCCTTCCGGGTAGCGTTGACCTCCATGGTGATGTCCCCCACATTCACCGAAGAGATTCCTGAAATCGAAAACTATGTCAGGTTTGATGTCTATAGCCAGAGGCTGATCTGGTTTGAAGGGGAGCGGCATATGGAGGATCACTTTCTCTATGCTGATTCTACCATCTTCGATGTTTTCAGCATCAAACTGATTAAAGGAGATCCGCTCACAGCACTTTCCCAGCCTAAAAACATTCTTATCACAGAGGAAAAGGCCAGGCTTTATTTTGGGGATGCGGATCCACTTGGACTCCCTCTTAGGGTGGATAACGACAGCAACTATTATTATGTAAGCGGCGTTATCGAAGCATTGCCTGAAAATTCCCATTTTTTTGCAGATTTTATCGCTTCCATGGAGACGCTCAACTGGGTGGATGAACAAACCTGGTTCGTGAATTCGATTATTTCATACATACTTCTGAAGCCCGGTGCCGACCCGCAGAAAGTCGAGAAAAAAATAGCTGATGTGCTGGCTAATCATATCACGGTAGAACTTGAGTCCTTCCTGGGCGTGGGGCCAGAAGAATGGGCCAAAGGTGGTAACAAGTATGGTGTGTACATGCAGCCTCTGCTAGATATTCATCTCCAGCCAGATATTGAGGTGGGAATGGACTCTTGTTTCCGCCCTGTTCATGACAGGCTTTATATCCACATTTTTGGCCTGGTAGCATTCTTTATTCTGGTCATTGCCTCCATTAATTTCATGAACCTCTCTACTGCCCGGTCATCAACAAGGGCCAGAGAAATAGGGATCAGAAAAGCGGCCGGATCAGACAGGGCCTTACTGGTTCGTCAGTTTTTAACAGAATCGGTTGTACTAAGTTTGATGGCTCTTTCTGTTGCCCTGATACTTGTGGAGCTTTTGCTGCCATGGTTTAATTATACCATGGATCTAAATCTGCACATGGAGCCGGTGCAGTACAGCTATCTGCTACCTGCGGTCTTACTTCTGGCTCTCCTTGTGGGTCTTCTCAGTGGGATGTATCCGGCAGCATTTCTCTCCAGATTTAAGCCGGTTGATGGAATCAAAGGAGGTTTCACAGGCAGTAAGCGAGCCGGAATCTTCAGAAACGCTATGGTTATTGCGCAATTTACCATATCTGTGGCAATTATTGTGGGTACACTTATCGTCTCCAACCAGTTACGCTTTATGTTGAATAAGGATCTTGGATACGACAAGGAGCAACTGGTTGTCATAAAAAGAACCAGTCCGCTGGGGACCAGTCTCCAGGCCTTTTGTCGCGAGATCGAGAAGATCCCCGGGGTGGTTTCTGCCAGTAACTCCACCACCTTTCTGGGATACAATAACTTTACGGAAACTTACCAGATTAAGGGAAGAGAGGCAGCCAGTAACTTCCTCTTTGCAACCAACTATGTGGACGAAAGTTTTATGCTTACCTACAACTTCCAACTCGCCGATGAAAAGAGCAGGTTCTTTAATCCCATGTATTCCACCGATAAATCGGCCGTCCTGATTAACAAAGCAGCTGTAGCTGAGTTTGGGATCACCGATCCCCAAAATACTATAATCCTTGAACCTACCTCTGATGGTGATACCAGTCAACTGAGAATTATTGGATTGATAGAGGATTTTCATCACAGCTCCTTACGGGATCCCATCGGCCCTTATATGCTAAGATACAAGGAGAAAGATATGTATGAATCGGGCATTGTTACTGTACGTTTAGGCGTTGCAGGAAAAGGAATCCCGATAACATTAAGCAAGATTAAGGCCACCTGGATGCTTATGACTGTGGATGCCCCCTTTCAGTTCTTTTTCCTGGAAGATGAGCTTGACAGCTACTATAAGGAGGAGCGACGTACGGGCCGTCTATCCTTACTCTTTGCAATTCTCTCCACCTTTATTGCCTGTCTGGGACTGTTTGGACTAACGCTTCATCATACCCATCGCAGAAAAAGAGAGATAGGAATAAGAAAGGCTATGGGAGCTTCCATTGGAAATGTGATCCTGGTAGTTTCACGTGAGGTAGTAGTCCTGATGGGGATCTCAGTTATGTTGGCCTGGATCGTGGCCTATTTATTCATGCAGAACTGGCTGAAGGGGTTTCCCTTTAACATTGGATTTAAACCCTGGATCTACATGGTGTCGGCCGTTTCAGCCATGCTTATTGCGGTCCTTACTGTAAGCTTGATTGCCTATCGCGCAGCCAGGCGCAATCCGGCCAGTACCTTGCACTATGAGTAGGGCAGGAAGATCAGAATGATTGCTGTTTCCTGATAAGCTCCAGGTCCTCCGGTGTATCCACCCCCAGCGATGGAAGATGGGTGACGGCGGTCCGGATGGTGATTCCATGTTCCATCCATCGTAACTGTTCCAGCGATTCGGCTTGTTCCAGGGCCGATAGAGGCAATTTTACCACCTGTTCCAAGATCTCCCGGCGAAAAGCATAGAGCCCGATATGGGTATAAAAAGGAATGTTTGCATGCTTTTGTTCAGCACCTGAGCTCCTTACAAATGGAATGGGGGCCCTGGAAAAGTAAAGAGCCTTGAATGATTGGTCCACCACGACTTTCACCATATTGGGATTTCCAAGTTCCTCCTCTGCTTCCAGTGGCCTGATCAATGTGGCAATTCCGGTCCCGGGAATCTGTATGCAATCAATCAATATCTGAAGTTGCTCCGCCTGGATCAAGGGCTCATCGCCCTGGATATTAACCACGTGGCTAAAGGCTAGACCCGTTTGCTGCTCATACAGGCCGGCCGCTTCGGCACAGCGATCAGTACCACTTTTGTGCCTGGCAGAGGTCATTTGTACTTTTCCTCCAAAACGCTCTACGGCATCGTAAATACCTTGATCATCTGTAGCAACCAGCAGGTGATCAAAGAGGGAAGAAGCGCGTTCATATACCCACTGAATCATTGGCTTCTCCCCCAGCATGGCCAGGGGTTTACCAGGGAAGCGGGTTGAAGCATATCTAGCGGGAATAATACCAAGAAATTCAGTCACCTTTTTATTTCAAAAATAGGAAACTATGAGGATAAACCTTTTTGAATCCGGCGAAAATTGTAATTTTGTCATACTTTCAGGTTATTTTGTCAGAAAGCATCATGGAAATTCAGCAGATAAAACAACGATTCTCGATTATTGGTACCTATGCCGGGCTCGACAGGGCCATTGATATTGCCCGGCAGGTAGCTCCAACCGACCTGAGTGTTCTGATCTCCGGCGAGAGTGGAACTGGAAAGGAAGTGATTCCCCAGATTATTCACTCATTGGGAGGGAGAAAGCATGGTCCCTACATAGCAGTGAACTGCGGAGCGATTCCTGATGGCACAATCGATTCGGAACTTTTTGGTCATGAAAAAGGAGCTTTTACAGGGGCACATGATACAAGAAAGGGTTATTTTGAGGTTTCAAACGGGGGGACCATATTTCTTGATGAGGTAGCGGAACTGCCACTTTCCACACAGGTTCGCCTTTTAAGGGTGCTGGAGACCGGGGAGTATATCAGGGTTGGTTCCTCAAAAGTTCTGAAGACCGATGTAAGGGTGGTAGCAGCTACCAACCTTAATGTGGTTCAGGCCATAAAAAAGGGTAAGTTCAGGGAGGATCTGTTCTATCGCTTAAACACTGTGCCGATCCAGATGCCCTCACTGAGAGAGCGGGGAAATGATATACTTCTGCTTTTCAGAAAGTTTGCAGCAGATTTTTCGGAGCGTTACCGCATGCCAACCATACGATTGGATGAGGAAGCCCGCCAGGTATTGTTGAACTACGAATGGCCCGGAAATGTTCGCCAGTTAAAAAATATCACGGAACAAATCTCCATTATAGAGCAGGATAGAGAAGTCTCCGATGCAACCTTAATGCATTACCTCCCGGATTATCATAAAACGCGTTTACCAGCGTTGATAAATAAGGAGTCGATCACAGAAGAGGCTTTCAATTCGGAACGTGAAATTCTCTACAAAGTTCTGTTCGACATGAAAAGTGACATGAATGATCTGAAAAAGCTGGTGGCTCAGATTATGGAGAAGGGATCGGTTCCTACAGATATTGAACAGGAGAATGAGGGGCTGATTAAGAAGTTATATTCTACGGTAGATGACTTGCCGATGAATGCTGAAAATCTGATCACTCACCGAACACCTTCACGAACCGAGCGGGAAGAAGAAAACATTCTTGATACAGAAGAAATCGTAGAGGAGTCTCTTTCCCTGGAGGACAAAGAGATTGAATTGATTATCAAGGCCCTTGATAAGCACAATGGGAAACGGAAGTATGCCGCACAGGATCTGGGAATCTCTGAACGAACCCTGTACCGGAAAATCAAGGAGTACAATATCGAATAGATATGAGTAAGATCAAATTATATTTCAGTTTGGCAGTTGTTCTTTACGCCCTTATGGTGTCGACGACATCCTGCAAAATTTCCTACTCATTCAGCGGGGTTAATATCTCCCCTGAAGTGCTGACATATTCTGTAGATTATTTTCCAAACCGGGCAGCACTTGTTCAGGCTCAGCTCAGCCAGTTGTTTACAGAGGCGCTGATGGACAAGATACAGGGCAATACCAGTCTTGATCTCTCCAGAGATGGCGGAGATGTCCAATTTTCGGGCGAGATCACCAATTATGAAACCAGGCCCACTGCAATCACCAGTGCTGAAACTGCAGCACGTAACAGACTCACCATTACAGTTCGTGTGAAATATGTCAATGTGGTGGAGCCGGATCTTGATTTTGACTCCAGCTTCAGCCGATACGAGGAATACGATGCATCACAGAACCTAAATGATGTGGAAGACGCTCTGATCACCCTTCTTGTCGATGACCTCGTGGAAGATATTTTTAATAAAGCATTTATTTCCTGGTAACCCTAGCTTATATGAACGCTTCAGATATCATACGCCTGCTTAACACCAATCATTATGCGCCTGCTGACCTGGATGAGGTGAATAAGCTCTGCGGGAGTTTTCCGGAGTTCAGTATTGTTCACCTGCTGAAGGTTCGTATTATGGAGGCTCTGGGTCATGAAAAGCAACAGCAACTTAAACTGGCTGCTGTTTATTCCATGAATCGTAAGAAACTGCTTCAACTGGTAACAGAGGTAAAGCAAACTGAAAAACCCGAACCACAACCCGAACCACAAGATGTAATCTCAGAGATCATAGAGTTCTCAGAGGAAAGCAACGCACACGCAGATGTTATTATTGAACAGCATGCTCCTTATGCTGGCCAGGAACCAGGAACGGATTTGCTTGAATTGGATGAGAACGAGACGGAGGAGCTTTTAGAGATTCTGGATGAAGACCTCGAAGAGCAACCGATTGAGGAGATTGTTGAGGAGACCAGGGAGGATAGTGTTGAGGAGACTGTGGAAGAGCCTGAAACGGTACCTGATGAGGTGCTTGCCCCCGATAAGAATCATCTAATCACCAGCTTTATAAAGGGTGAACCGGGTCCCATCCGGGCCGATATGGAAACCAGGCTGAAAGGAGATGTTTCCCTTGCATCTATCAGGGAACATGATGGTTTTATCACAGACACTCTGGCTCAGATCTATGTGAAGCAGGGTCTCTATGCCAAGGCCATCTATGCCTACGAGAAATTAAGTTTGAAATATCCGGAAAAAAGTGCTTACTTTGCAGCTCAAATTGAGAAAATTAGGAATATAAACCATTCATAAAGAGGCACTAATATGTTTGTT
>JAUVIT010000089.1 GCA_030592605.1 Bacteroidota bacterium | reverse complement strand
TGGATGTCTTTTTTGCATTCCGAATAAAAACGACCCGCATATTTGCCTCTTACAACAATGTGCTGCAGAGTGTCGGCTTTGCAGGCAATGATTTTTTCACCGCCGACCCCTATCCCATGAAACCCAGACACTTCAAATTAGGCCTGATATGGTATTTTTATGATTAGAAGGCTTACATACTGCACCCCAGTCCTGCTTTTGCTGGTCGCTACAACACTATTCCTGGGATCATGCCAGCGAAAGGGAGATCCCAGGTTCCGTGATGTGGAGCAGTTGAGACCGGAGAACCGGATCACACATATGGAGATGATCAGGGAGTATGGTGCACTGAAGGTTGTTACGGAGTATAACTCAATCTCTTATTTTCTCTACCGTGGTCAGCCCCTGGGATTTCAGTATGAGATGTTGCAGGAACTGGCCAATCATATGAACCTTCCTCTGGAGGTGAGTGTGAGTAACGATCTTGGAAGGAATTTCAGTGATCTGCAGGAAGGACAGGTGGATCTGATTGCCATGAATCTGACGATTACCTCCAGCAGAAAGCAGGATGTAGCTTTTACTGAACCACTTCTTCAAACCAGACAGGTCCTTGTACAGAGAAAGCAGGAGGATGCTGCGCTGATCCGCAACCAGCTGGACCTGGAGGGAAAGGAGATATATGTACAGGCAGGTTCGGTTTATGAAGCCCGCTTGCGAGCACTTTCCAATGAGATTGGTGGAGGGATCAATATCAGGGAAGTGAATCTTGAATCGGAGCGCCTGATCCAGCGGGTGGCATTGGGTGAGATTGATTATGCGGTCTGTGACGAAAATGTGGGACTGGTTAACGCCACCTACTTCCCTCAGCTGGACGTGGGAACGGCCATCTCTTTTCCACAGCATGTGGCCTGGGCGATCCATCCCCGTTCCGACAGCCTGAAGAAAGTCATTGACCAGTGGATCACCGGCTACCGCATGACCGATAAATATGCCATTCTTTACCATAAGTACTTTAATAACAGGCATTCCTACAGGAGCATCCATAGCGAATACTATACCCTGGGGAGCGGAAAAATTTCACCCTTTGATGCGGTGATCAAAAAGGAGAGTGAACGCATTGGTTGGGACTGGAGATTGTTTGCTTCCGTGGTCTATCAGGAGTCGAGGTTTAATCCGGATGCGGTCTCCTGGGCCGGTGCATTCGGATTGATGCAGCTGATGCCGGTGACAGCAAAAAGCTACGGGATTACCATTGATTCGTCACCACAGGAGCAGATCAGGGCGGGGGCCAGTTTTATCAAGTGGCTGGATGATCGCTTTAAGGATGTGATTGACGATCCGGATGAGCGGATCAAATTTGTCCTGGCTTCCTACAATATTGGATTGGGACATATTCAGGATGCCAGGAGGCTGGCCGCACAGTATGAGTCCGATCCCAATATCTGGTTTGGTAGTGTGGATCAGTGGCTCCTGAAAAAATCGGAACCTGAGTACTATACCGACGCGGTGGTCCGTCATGGATTTGCCCGGGGGATAGAGACCTATAACTTCGTGAAGGATATTCTGGACCGCTACGAACACTATAAGAATATCGTTAATAATGAAGTTATTGCAAGCTGGTAGCCAGGTGAAGAACCTCGCTTAGCATCATGGCAGTAGCCCCCCAGATTTTATCTTTTCCCACCCTGTAGAATGGTGCCTCGATTGACTGTTCGTGGTGGTAAAGTGTTTCCGAATCGCTGTTTGAAGGATCCTGAAGACCAGTGAGAGCTGCTTCAATTACATACTGTACCTCGGAAGGATCGGGACGGAACACCGGACTTTTCTCCATCCATCCCACAAAGGGATATACCATAAAATTACTGACCGGAATATGCAGGGGTGTCAGTGCCCCAAGGACCTCAATCTGTCCGTCGACACCCAGTTCTTCACGAGTTTCCCTGAGGGCAGTCTCCTCCAGGCTAAGATCATTGGCTTCCCTGGCTCCTCCCGGGAAGCTGACCTGAGCACTGTGTGGGCCATCGTATTCATTACGCTTGATAAATACCAGGTGGGTCTTCCCGTCCGATGGGTAGAAAAGTACCAGAACAGCAGCTTCAATGGGTAAGCCCACGGAAGTGAGATTGCCCCGAAAGGTGGGCGCCATCCGGAGCTGAGCCTTCTCACCGGGAAGTTTATGGCGCAGAAGTTCGATCCAGGCGTTCTTATTAAACATGGGACGCAGTTAATTAAAGCGGATGCTCTTTTCGGGCGAGATCCTGGCAATGATCATGGAAGGAATAAGCAGGAAGAGGAAAGTGATGACCATGGTCCCCAGGTTAAGCATGAGGAGATGGAGAAGGTTCAGGTTGATGGGAACAGTATCGAGGTAGTAGGACGAGGGATCGAGGGGCATTAGATTCAGGTACTTTTGAGCAAGGCAAATACCCAGGCCGAACAGGTTTCCCCAAAACAAGCCCACCAGGGTCAGGTATGCCGACTGGTACATGAAAATCTTACGAACCGAAACATTGTTGGTACCCAGTGCTTTTAGTATTCCTATCATATTGGTCCGTTCCAGAATCAGGATCAGTAGTCCGGAAATCATATTAAATCCGGCTACCACCACCATCAGGATGACCAGGACGATTACATTCATATCCTGGAGCTTCAGCCAGTCGAAGATCTGCGCGTACTTTTGCTCGATGGTTTCTACCCTCAGGCGGCTGCCATCTTCCAGAAAATCAATGCCCACCTGTTCCCTCACCAACCATGCCATTTCAGGAAGGTTATCCATCTTTTCAATCAACACTTCATACCCGCTCACCTCTCCCATGTCCCAGTTGTTTAAGCGTTGAACCTGTTTGATATCTGCAAAGATGTAAAGCATATCAAACTGCTCCAGGCTGGTATTGTAAATACCGCTGATAGTAAAGGTCCTGGCCCTTGGAGGATCCTGAATGAAATACATGGTAAAACGGTCGCCCACACCAAGGTTCAGCAGACGTGCGGTGGACCCCGAGAGCACAACATTGTTGGTCCTCACCGTATCATCCACATGGAAAAGCTCACCTTCTGAAAGGTGTTCCTCAATAAAGGTCCAGTCAAAGCTTTTATCGATCCCTTTCAGAACGGCTCCGTGTATCTCTTCTCCGGTTTTAATGATTCCGGCCTTAATAGCAAAGGGCTGTACATTTTTAATGCCCTCTATTTCCCGGATCCGTTTCACACTCTCCAGTCCGGAAGGAACCGGAGCAGTTTCATAGGAGAGATTCGAATCCATATTCAGGATCTGTATATGGGCACCGAATCCGGTGACCTTGTTGGAGATCTCCTTTTTAAAGCCGGTGACTATGGCAACGGCCACGATCATCACAGCCAGACTCAGGGCTATACCAAACATGGCAATGCCCACAATGGAACGCGAGAAACTGCGTCCCTCTTTCCTGCTGCCGATCAATCGGCGTACGATAAAAAGTTCGGTATTCAAGGATTCTCAATTTGTTCAGCAAATGTAGCCATCTTTTAGCTATTTTTAAGACGTGAAGCTTTTGTTAGTTCTATCTTATATTATTCTGAATGGAATGATGGCCGCCTGCTCACCGAACGAGGCTCCGGTGCGAAGCGGAGCCGATCAAATGGATCGGTACCTGCGTCTTATTGATGGCAAGAGGATCGCCCTGGTGGCAAATCACACCTCGGTAGTGGGAAAGAGTCACCTGGTGGATACATTGCTTGGCAGCGGGATCGAAAAGGATCAGATTATTAAAGTTTTTGCACCCGAGCATGGTTTCAGGGGCGATCATGCTGCAGGTGTGCAGATTGAAGATGGCACCGATCGGCAGACTGGTATTCCGGTGGCATCCCTTTATGGCAGCCATAAGAAACCGGAACCGGAGGAGCTAGCAGGTATCGAAGTTATGCTTTTCGACCTCCAGGATGTGGGGGCAAGGTTCTATACCTATATCTCCACCCTTCACTATGTGATGGAAGCATGTGCAGAAAACGGTATTTCCTTGATTCTTTTGGACCGTCCCAATCCCAACGGTGGCTATGTGGATGGTCCGGTACTTGATTCAGCCTTTAAGTCATTTGTGGGCATGCATCCCATCCCGGTGGTATATGGATTGACCATTGGTGAACTGGCCGGGATGATTAATGGGGAGGGATGGTTAAGTAAGGGGGTTCAGTGTGAGCTCACCGTGATTCCCTGTGCCAATTACATCCACGGACAGGCATACTCTTTGCCTGTAAGTCCTTCTCCAAATCTGGCGAACGACCATGCTATTCTAATGTACCCCTCCACCTGCTTTTTTGAAGGAACTGTACTGAGTGAAGGCAGGGGAACTGATATGCCTTTTGAGGTATATGGGCATCCGGAACTTCCGGGTGCGTTTAGTTATACTCCTGAAAGCATACCCGGGATAGCGCGGAATCCAAAGTTTGAAGGACAAGTCTGCTATGGAGAGGACCTGAGGTCTTTTACTCCGGAGGGGGGGTGGTCCAGGATCCACTTAAAGTTCTTGCTGGAAGCCTATGAGGCCTTTCCCCGGAAAGAAGAGTTCTTTACAAATTATTTTAATACCCTGGCAGGATGCGATACACTGAGAATGCAAGTGGAAGCAGGATGGGATGAGGAGCGTATCAGGGCCAGCTGGAAGGGCGAACTTGAGCAATATAAAGTGAAACGAAGAAAGTATTTGATATATGATGAAAATGACTAAAGTCGCTCCAGGAATTATTCTTTTCCTTACCCTTCTTTTTACCACCTGCTTTGCAGATGCCCAGGTGATTCATCCTGAGGCTGGATTTATTTTTGATGATACAGAGCTGCCCCGTATCGATCTGACCATTTCCCAATCGAACCTCCAAAGCCTTTATGCGGATCCTGAAAGTAATACAGAGTATTATGCCACATTCAGTCTCACACGGACCGACAGTGCAGAAGGACCTATCGATGTGGCACTGAGGTTCAGGGGCGATACTATCAGGAACAAGCAAAAAAAATCTTTTCGCATCTCATTTAATTCCTTTAACAGCAATGACAACTATCATGGGATTGAGAAAATGGATCTGAATGCCGAGGTGAACGATCCCTCCCTGGTCCGCTCAAAACTGGCCTGGGAATTATTTCGCTATCTGGGTGTACCCGGTTCAAGAAGCAACCATGTGTTGCTCTATATTAATAATGCTTTCTACGGCGTTTACCTGAACACGGAACATATTGATGAAAGGTATGTGAAATCGAGGTTTGACAATAATGATGGAAACCTTTACAGGAACTTATGGCCGGCCGATCTTAGCTACCTGGGTTCGTCGCAGGAAGATTATAAGTATGAGTATGATGGTCGTCGCGTTTATGCATTACGAACCAATGAAAAGTGGGATGAATATGAGGACCTGTCCACCCTGATTTCAACACTCAATCTGTACAGTGGAGCACAACTGAAAGTTGAGCTGGAAGGCCTGATCAATGTTCAACAGTATCTGAAGGCCATGGCAGTGGATGTGATGAGTGGTAACTGGGATGGTTACAGCGGTGATAAAAATAATTACTATCTCTATCGCGATCAGGTGAGCGGCAGGTTTGAATATATCCCCTACAATATGGAGAACAGTTATGGGATCGACTTCAGGGAAGTTGACTGGTCGATTCAAAGCATCTATAGTTGGAACCTGGATCTGCGTCCCCTGTATGAAAAGATTCTTGGGGTGGAGGAGTATAAGGCACAGTATACCATGTATATCAGGCAGCTGGCAGCTTATGTTGCTTCTGCCGAACTTGGAAACGAACTGGTCCGTTGGAACGTGCAGATCAGAGATGCGGTGGCGATGGATACCTTTTACACGAAGGACTGGGGATTTACCATTAGCGATTTTGATGGATCCATGACAGGTGGCTGGGGTGAACATGTGGACTTCGGTGTGCAGGAGTTTATGACTGCACGCTCTGCCTCTGCACTGGCCGAGGCCATCGATGTGGATGCCTTTCCGCTTTTTTCACATCTTAGAGTGGAGCCTCGTTCCGACAGGATTGACCTGGACTGGAGCGCTGAGGATGATGATCCGGGTTTTAGCACCACGCTTCACTACCGGATCGATGGGGGAAGCTGGAATCATCTCTTGAAGGACACACCCACCGAAACAGATCCGGTCTCAGGGGTCTTTTCCTATCGTGATACAATCCGCTCATTTAGCGATACATCTGAGGTGGAACTCTATTTTACAGTAGTGGACCAGGGCGGCCAGGAGAATCGTTATCCCGATACCACTTTGCTAATAATTTATCCGCTTGTATCCGGACCGCTCTATATCAATGAGTTTCTGGCTTCGAATAAGAGCATTAAAATGGATGAGTTTGGAGAATATGATGATTGGATGGAAATTTACAATGCCAGTAATGAGCAAGTCTGGCTGGCCGATTATTTCCTGAGTGACAACATGGGTTCTCCCGGAAAATACAGATTTCCCGAGCAGTATATCCAGGCAGGGGCTTTCTACCTGGTCTGGCTCGACGACCAGGAGGAACAGGGGGTGAACCATGCCACTTTTAAAATCAGCAAGGAGGGTGAGATGCTTCGTCTATCGGAGCGACCTTCTACCGGCTTCCAGCTTGTGGATTCTATAGTATTTGGACTGCAGGAGACGGATATTTCCATGGGTCGTCTGGTGGATGGCGGCGCAGAGTGGATCTTTTTTCCATCGCCCACACCCAACTACTCCAATCTGAGTACCGGGGTGCAGGAGAATCCGGCCCTGAGGGAGCCACTCTCCATCTATCCCAATCCGGTTGCTGAAGGCTTATTCTATTTTAATAAAAGGGTAAGTGGTACCATCTATAACATAATGGGTCAGCGTATGATGGAGCTTGAGGATGCAACATTTGCACGTATACCCCAGCTGGGCGAAGGCTTCTATATATTCAGGTCACAGGAGGGTGAATCCATC
>JAUVIT010000297.1 GCA_030592605.1 Bacteroidota bacterium | reverse complement strand
GCATATTGATCAGGGAGGATTTGCCCACATTGGAACGTCCTATAAAGGCATATTCCGGAATTGCTTCCTGGGGACAAAGGTCCACCCGGGTATTGCTGCAGATAAATTCTGCTTTGGTAATTTTCATAATAGGCTATTTTAGGTAAACCTCTAGCAGAGTGCTTGCTTCTGTAGGTATCAGGGCCAGACTTTTCAACTCGGCGGGGATCAGGATTGTTTCACCTTTTTTAATCGTTTCAATTTCTCCCTTTCCATAGGTGATCCCGGCGGTCCCCTCCATACACATATAGATCACAAAGGAATCTATCATATTGAAATCCTTCTCCACCGGCTGGTCCAGATGGATTACGCTGGTGGTAAAGTAGGGTGAATCGACCGCATTAACGGTACTGTTAAGCAAAGCCTGGTAGGGGGTTTTATATTGCTTATGGAAGCTAAAATCGATGGCATCCAGAGCCAGGTCGGTATGCAGTTCACGACCTTTGCCCTGCTCATCTGTACGGTCCCAGTCGTAGATCCGGTAAGTTAAATCGGAGGTCTGCTGGATCTCTGCCAGTAATACCCCGGCACCTATGGCATGAACACGTCCTGCCGGCATAAAGTAGATATCGCCGGGAGCCACTGTTTCGTAATTCAGGACCTCCTTCAGGCTGCCTCCCTTCGTATGTTGCAAATACTTTTCTTTCTCCATCTCCTGGTTGAATCCGACAATCAGCTGTCCCTTATCCGACTCCACGATATACCGCATCTCTGTTTTTCCATAAGAGCTGTGACGCTCTTTCGCCAGGGCATCACCAGGGTGTACCTGAACGCTAAGAATATCTGTTGCATCAATAAATTTAATCAGTAATGGAAACTCCATACCAAATCGCTCGTAGATGCTGTCGCCCAGAAGGTCGCCCATATAGATTTCGGCCAGTTCCTGCAGACTGTTGCCTGCCAGGAACCCGTTTTCTGCCACAGAAATATCACCTTCAAAGCCTGAAATCTCCCAGCTTTCCCCGGCCTTATCCGATGCATTTTTACCCAGTACATCACGCAATTTGGGTCCGCCCCAGATCTTATCTTTCAGGATGGGTTTGAACTTCAGTGGGTATAATTTTGCTTCCATAGATGTATTCTGATTAAATGCTGCGCAAATTTAATCAGAAAGAAGTAAGTTAGTGCGTTAATAACTCAATTACTTTTTCATGTTCATCATTGGCATTGCCGGCGGAACCGGTTCCGGAAAGACAACTGTAGTAAATAAGATCCTGGAGCGAATCCCGGTCAGCCGGGTGGCTTTGATTCCGCAGGATTCGTACTACTGGGACAGTGGTCACCTCCCGCTGGAGGAGCGGCACAAGATTAATTTTGACCACCCCGATTCGCTGGAGTTTGATCTGCTGGTGGAACATATCCGCCTCCTGAAGGACGGAAAAGGGGTGGAGCAACCACGTTACAGCTACCTTACCTGTACCCGTTCGGATGATACCATTTCCGTGGAGCCCCGCGATGTGGTGATTGTGGAGGGAATCCTGATCTACACACACAGGCCCCTGGTGGAGCTAATTGACCTGAAGGTATTTGTGGATGCCGATGCAGATGACCGCCTGGGCAGGGTAATCCATCGGGATATGGAAGAGCGGGGAAGGAGTGTACAACAGGTGCTGGATCGCTATGAAAAGACTGTCAAGCCCATGCACCTGCAGTTTATTGAACCCTCCAAGCGGGTGGCCGATGTGATTGTTCCCCAGGGGGGAAAGAATGAGGTGGCTATTTCGGTCCTCCTCAACACCATACAGCACAAGCTGAATCTATAGCTCTTGCCCGGGGAGCTTAGTTTTGGAACATAATTTGTATTATACTCGTTAAACCTGTAAGTTTAGCACCCCATGCTTGCACACGAACTCATATCCGATGTGGTAACGGCTCTGAAGACCTCAGACTCCGGAACCAGTGCGCTTTCGTGGATGGAAGTGTTTCGTGTGAAGCACCTGCCCATAGTGAACCACAGGGAGTTTCTGGGATTGATCTCCGACGCAGATATTTACGATTTGAACGATCCCGACGAGCCGGTGGGCAACCACAGTCTGTCTCTTCAAAAGCCCTATGTAAACGAGGAGCAGCACATCTATGAGGTTATCGAACTGCTTGCGCGGATGGAACTGACCCTGGTACCGGTGTTGAACCATGAGAAGCAATACCTTGGCGTGATTACACAGGAGGAGCTAACCAGGAAATTTGCACACCTGTCGGCCATGCAGCAGCCAGGTGGCATTATCGAGCTGGAGATGAACCAGCACGATTACTCCCTGAGCGAGATCTCCCAGATTATAGAGAGCAACAACGGCCGGATCCTCAGCCTCTATGTGGCTTCCTCCGATGATAATGCCCGGCTCCGGGTGACCCTGAAGATCAACCTGACTGATCTGACTTCTATTCTGGAGACCCTGAATCGCTACAGTTATACGGTGGTTTCATCGCATATGAACAATGAGGACCTGGATGAGTTTTACCAGGAACGTTTCGATACTTTTCTTAAATATCTTAATACCTGACAATGCAAGTTGCTGTTTTTGGAAGGGACTTTCCATCTCATGCCCGCGAGAATATTGCTACCATGTTCAGCAAGTTCAATATGCTTAATGTGGATGTCTGGGTATTTGAACCCATGATGGAATTCCTTCAGAAGAAGGCCGGTCTCAGGCCAAAGGTGGCGGGGCTCTTTACCGGCCATGAGGATTTGCCTGAGGGACTGGACTTTCTGTTTTCTGTGGGGGGCGATGGTACTTTCCTGGAGACGGTAAATCTGGTCCGTGACAGCGGGATCCCCGTACTTGGGGTTAATTTAGGCCGACTGGGCTTTCTCTCTTACATCTCGCAGGAAAATATGGAGGAGTCGCTGGAAAGTGTTTTTAGTGGCAACTACGATATCGAGGAGCGGATGCTGCTTGAGGTGGAGGTTCCCGGAGTGGACCTGGACGACATGACCGTTGCCCTGAACGAGGTGCGGATCTACAAAGCTTCCGGATCACTGATCACCATCCATGTGAAGATAAACCAGGAATTCTTAAGTGCTTACTGGGCTGACGGACTGCTCTTGTCAACTCCCACGGGGTCAACGGCTTACAATCTGAGTGTGGGTGGACCCATTGTGGTACCCGAATCCAACAGCTTTGTGCTTTCGCCCATTGCACCCCATAACCTGACGGTGCGGCCATTAGTGCTGCCCGACTCTGCAGTATTGCAGCTATCGGTCGATACGCGCGACTCGCAATTTCAGCTGGCTGTGTACTCCAGAACCATTGATCTGGATGTGGATGCAGCGGTGACAATCCGAAAAGCACCTTACTCTCTAAAGATGATTCGAATCGAGAATATTAGCTTCTATAGTACCCTTCGCAACAAGTTAATGTGGGGTGCAGACAGGCGTAATTAAAAAAAATTACTATTTTTATATTTATATCTCGAATTGGCTGGCCATGAAGAACAAACTTTGGATTCCCATTATCGCACTTCTGCTTTTTACTTCAGTGGAT
>JAUVIT010000046.1 GCA_030592605.1 Bacteroidota bacterium | reverse complement strand
CTTATCCTGAAACTGCTTTACCGTCTTTAGCTTGGAAAAAATGCGGTGCAGGTTCCGGTCGCTATACTCATCCATCAGCCGAAGAACCTCCCTCTGCATGGGACTCAGGCGCTGATATGCGCTGGTGTTGCTATCGTTCTGTATGTATTCCCCCGGACTATAAAAATCTCTTCCAGGCTCCTTTTCAAGTACCTGTGCCTGAAATATGCTCCCCCACAAACGGTGTGGCATATACCCCAAAGCAAATCGATTCTCCCTCATTTCAAAAACTTGTTCCGCCTATCTCCCAATTTAACATCCGATTCTATCCCATTACTCCATAGAGTAATTCCAAGGAAATCTCCCCTTTTCATCTGACTTACCTGATCCTCTCCATCATCTTTTGATCCTTCAGACATGGCACTTCTTGCTGCCTCCCTGGCAAGTTTCGGGGGCACTCGAACCAGGTAGAGGTAGCTCTCGTCGAGTCCCTGCTCTCCCTCAATAAGCATTTGACCTACAGTCGATTCCACATTCATCAATGGTATAACGATCCTGGAATCCATCAGGGTAAAACTATTCCTTAATGTGGCAAACCTGACATTATTCAGGTCCTTACTGTCCAGGAATTTTCCGGCTGCCTGCAAGGGAGTAAAATTAATTAGCGCCCCATCGGTCACCATAAGATTGAACTGCGCCACGGAGCTGGGAATATCCACCTTCAGCTCCGGGGTAATAAAGATCTCTGCAAGACCTCTTGCATCCACAATTCCCCGGAAATTATCCTTAAGTAAATAGCTGGTGTCACCTGACTCAAGCTCCAGGTTCAGATCGCCAACATCAATCCCTTCCACTTTGATATCGGCACTTAAGACATATTGCTTAGGATTGGCAACATTTAACTGCCCGTTTAACTCAAGCGTGCCCCTTCCTTCAGGGGAGATAACAAAACGGTCCAGATACAATACCTTATCCTTGCTTGTCCGCAATTTTCCATTCATGCCGTAAATCTTATTCTTGCCATAATGCAGCTCGCCTATATTAACTGTGAAATCGATATTCGGAAATTCCATTTCATTAATCTTTGGAGGCTCCCGCACCTCCGCACTATCTGAGTCTGTGTCCTTGTCTGCTTCTTCTGGCTGCTGGTAATTAAGCAGTTGATTAAAATCAAGCAGATCGGAATACAATTCAAAACTACCATACATATTTTCCACCAGGGAATCGGTAAAATTCCCAATGGAGGCGGATAATACCATGTTATTCTCACCAATACTACCCTGAAAATTATCAATCTCCAACACGTCCCCCTTCCGTTCTATCTGAATTAAAAAATCTTTAAACATGCTTGGGTAATACCTGAAACTCCAGCCAAGATCTTCAATATCAATTCCAAAATCCATTGAAACACTATCATAGACCAATCCGGCTGCTGGTGCTTCCAAGCTGCCCGCCATCCTGAAATTTTTAAGATATTCTGTGCTGTATTCTTCAGGAAGAAGAAACTCCTTATTAATTGTGAAGAGATCCTCGGCCCTTAGGAGCTCAGAAGAGATTTCGAAATTAAGAGCCACGACTCCCCCGGAATCGGCCTGAGACAAAGCATTGTAGTTGGATATGATGCCTGAAAAGTCAAAGGAACTCTCCCCGATGGTCCCGTAAAAATGATGTAGTGCTATGGAATCGGGGCCATAGGACAAGGCTGCACTTACATTGGAGATATCTGCAAATAAGGGCATGGCTATTCCAAAGCTATCCAGGGTAATCTTCATTTCGGGAATCGTGTCATGATCTAAAAAATTATCCAGATCTGCTTTTTCAATCGTAGCTCCCGCTCCAAAATAAAAATCCTGGATCTCGCCCCCAATCATATTACTAATAGAGGTGTCCTTAAAGAGTGTTGCAGGATCCAAACGCTCAGCTGAAATGGAGATCCCTGTGGTGATGCTCCTGTTATAATCCAAAAGATAGAGCAATAAATTTTCTGTGGAAACACCTACATCGAATCGGTTTCCGTTAAATTCCAGAGTCAGCTTATCGGTCCCCAGGATTGTATCATGCATTACAATCTCCCCTGATATATGTTTTATACTATCCCTGCTTACACTATCGTGGTTGACAACAAATGATACATCGTCCAGTGTAGCAGTCAAAACTCCTTCATCGTTTAGAAAAGATTCCGATTCCTGGTTAACATTCCCGCTGATTTGACCCTGAATGTCCAATGATCCCGATAAACTGCTCAACATATCATTAGCTAACATCTCTTCTAAGCCTTCCAGATCTATCGTACAATTGACTTCAACTTCCAATTCAGGTGACTTAATATTAGTAGCTGTAAAATTGGCATGTATACTTCCTTCTGGAAATTTCGCGCTAAATGATTGCACATCCACATGACCTTCGCTTAAGTCAGTCTTCCTTCCATTGGTAGCAAACAGCTTAAATGAGATACCGGTCACATCCCTGTTTAAAGTTTTAATTCTGAATCCCAGATCCTCGGCATCTCCGTTTACGCGGATCACTGGCAATTCATCTCCACCCATGTTCCCCTGTACAGTACCATTTAAATGAATGCTCCCGCCTCCAATCTGTTCAATCTCCTCCAGATCCAAAATCCCCATGAAGAGGAAATTTAAGAGTTCCAGTCCTTCGTTGGTGGCTGCAAAAGCCAGATCAATTCGGGGAGTATCCGTAAGTTTAAGACTCCCCCAGGTTTCAAAATCAAGTCCGGAAACACTTAAACTGCTAGGTTCAACCTTCAGCATAAGAGCCTCAGGGTCCAGAATTATGCTCCCTTTGAGATTAATATTTTTGTCTATTTTCCCATTGACAGCTTGATACTTAACTGTATTTATATAAATATCGACTTCAAGGGATGATTTGATCTGTCCTGACAGGTAACTGAAGCTGCTGCTCACCTGGTTCACTTCAAGGTCCACATGCTCGTCATTCACCCGGTTATCCATGCGGGCTCGAACATTGACAAGTTCAATCTTATCCAGATCAATGGCAAGCGGAGTGATAAGACTTGTATCCTTTTCAGATGGAGCTCCAAACCTGATCCCCAGTGCCCGCTCCAGATTGCTTACGGTGTCTGGATAGATCTCCATATGCACAAACCCATCTTTCAATCTGGCCTCCGAAACCATGATACCACCTCTTATAAGTTTAATCAGATCCAGTGTAACAGATATCTCATTCAGTGAGAGTATGGGATCTAAAGTGGACTTTTCTGCCATCAGCTTCCTTTCATAATATTTTACCTCCTGCAGGTGAAGTGTGACGTCGGGAAAATTCAGGAAGGGTATCAGGTACATCTTCCCCATCTGCACTTCACCGGGCTGCTGCTCATTCAAATAGTTTACAACCCGCTCCGCGATATGGTCCCGTCTGATGTAAAACACCAGGGTGGTGAGCAGGATCACTGAAACAATCCCTATAATGATCCAGCCCCCTATCCGGAGGATTTTGACTTTTCGTTTGGCCACTTTATGAAAAAATATAGAATCTTTTTCCGAAATTAATAATAAGGAGGCAATACCACGAACCTTTTGTAAAAATGCTTCGTATATATCTTTGAATATCCCTGTATCTTATTGTATTTTTGCAGGGTAAGCTTTACAAAGATGAAAAAGAGAAATATATTGATTGCAGCTGTGCTTGTCGTTGCCATGGGAGTTCTTCCAGCCTGCGATGTTATCGAAGAGTGTGGAACCTGCGAACTGGTCACAGAAGATGCTGTTGGTAACAAGACCTATGGAACACCTCTGCCTTTCTGTGGAGACGATTTAAAAGATAAGGAAGATGCATTGCCGGTTACTCTCTACGAGGGCACTCCACAAGAAACCACCACTTACTGGAACTGCTATTAAGCTTTTACACCGATAACCACCACATCATCAATCTGCTCAACATCTAAGCGGTAATCTGTAAATACCTCATCCAGCCTGTTGCCCTGTTCAATCATGGAGAGGTCCTGGACAGAGAGTAGCAGATTTTTGAAATTTTTTGCAAGAAATTTCTTTCGTTGCGGGCCACCAAACTGGTCCACGAAGCCATCCGAAAATGTATAAAATGTATCTCCCTGTTTTATTTCAAGTTGATGTAAAGTAAATGGATCCATTATATCGTGAATGGCAACGGGCATTTTGTCTCCTTTAATCTGTGTGAGCTGACCATCAGATACCAGGTAGAGCGGATTATTGGCTCCGCTGAATTGCAGCTGGAGTGTTTTCCTGTCGAACAGACAGACGGTCATATCCATTCCATCTTTGACGATGCTTCCAGTCTTCTGCCTTAGTGCTTCAATAATTTTTTTGCGCAAATGATTCAGGACCAGATCAGGTCTGCTGATTTCCTTAGAGATAATAATTTCATTTAAAAGACTGATTCCCAGCATACTCATAAAAGCTCCCGGGACCCCATGACCTGTGCAGTCGGCTGTGACAATCAAATATTTCCCATCGATTTCCTCCACCCAGTAAAAATCTCCGCTCACAATGTCCCTGGGTTTAAACACTACAAAATGCTCCAGTTTATGGGAGAAGAGCTCCATGGAAGGAAGGATGGCAGCCTGGATCATTTTTGCATACTCAATGCTGTCGGTAATGTGTTGCTTTTGATAGGCAATCTGATCCTTCTGAGCCTGCAGAAGGATATTGGCTCTCTTTTTATTCCGGTAATTACGCCAGATAAAGTAGACCAGGCCAATGACCAGGATAAGAGCCAGGACAGCAGCCAGTATAACAATTCTCTGCGTCTGAATAGCCTCTGCTTGCAGCACAATTTTTTCATCCTGTCTCCTGATCTCCTCCTCTTTAAGTGAAATAGCCTCCTCCTTGGTCCTGATGCTTTGCTCCTGTTCGGTCAGTATCTCCCGCTGCTGCATTACCTCTCTAACCTGGGCATCAATAGTAAGATTTTGTGATTTAATCTCTCCTTCCTGAATTTTAAGCACAGTTGTTTTCTGTACAATTTCAGCTTCTCTTACTTCAATTTCACTCCTCAACTTTTCGAGTGTTCTCCTGTTATCAGCAATTAATAACTCCTGATCGCGTATCTGATCCTGCTGCTGTTCGATCAAAAGGTATTGTTGTTCTGTGATGCTTTTCTCCAGTTCCAATTCATCCTCCGTCACTTCGTAAAGAGACTCCCAATCTTCCCTGGTTTTTATGGCCTGGGCCAGAAACAATTCATTTACATAGAGACCCTCCTGAATCATTAACTCTTCATTTGCCTCAAACTGGGGTTCCCCATCATTTACCACAAAATTGATCATGGACGATCGGAAGGGATAGCCCTCGGAAATCAGCAATGTATTGGTCCCGGAAATCTTAGTGATCACCTCCTCAATCCGGAATCCATCCACCCGGTTCAAAAATACCACATGTGCGGGTTCAAGCTTTTCAATGCTTGTACACACACGTATTCGAATAGGCTTGCCCTGGACCTCTTTCCTGGTCTTTGCCAGCTCCTCGAGATCAAAGAACAGATTCGAATCATTATCAAGAAGAGTAATCGAAAATTCCTCCTGTTCGGGAACGGCGTCATCATAAAACACATACCTGGAAATATCCAGTATTAACAGGGCTCTTGTTTCATTGGTAAATCCCTGCTGAGCAAACAGAGCGGGTGCTGACGATGCAATTAACACCAGGATCGACAAATACCTGAAGCTTTTCATAGAGCCCAATTTCAGTAGAGAGTGGTCAAATTAACTAATTTTTTTTACTATTGCAGCATAGACTGACCACCCGATGAACCTCTTACTTATAGTTCTTTGCATTATTGGCGGCATAGGACTCTTACTTTTTATTCCATTTAAAGGTGCCCATTCCTTTATCCTTAACCGTCCGGGAAAGAGGATTCATGAAGCCAATGTGGTGCTTTCAAGAAGGCTGCTGGTTCCTGACACCGAAGCCTATGACTCCTATTATAAACTACATCCGGAGTTCCTGGAAGCTGATGAACGCTCGAGAAAATCGCCTGGACTTCTGGATCACAGGTCCAGGTATTTTCATACAGGAACCTTCGCAGCTGCAAAGGCTAATTTTGAAGTGATCGATTACCTGGGTGGACTCACCCATGGATTACATCCAATTCAGACAGTTTCAGCTGAATCTCGTTCCGGAGATCCGGTGAAGGTAAATCCGGAGCTTACGGCCAGGTTTATCACGCAGTGGTTAAAAAAAACAGGTGCCCATAGTGTGGGATTTACCCGCCTTGAAGACTATCACCTTTACTCGCACAAAGGAAGAGGGCCCAAATCCGGCTCTCCCATTCAAAAAACACATGAACACGCCATCGCTCTCACCGTTGAGATGGACCACCGAATGATGCAATCGGCCCCGGAAGGAAGCTCAGTGATGGAGTCTTCCGAGCAATACCTGCAATCGGGGATTCTTGCTCTGAAACTGGCCGCCTGGATCAGAGAGCTTGGCTATGAAGCAACTGCCCATATAGATGGAAACTACGAAGTGATCTGTCCCCTGGTAGCTGTTGATGCAGGACTCGGGACCATCGGGAGGATGGGGCTCCTGATGACTCCCAAACTTGGCCCCCGGGTTAGAATCTCGGTGGTGAGCACCAACCTGCCCATTTCCTATGGGCAAGTTGTCCCCGACAGAACCACCCTTCATTTCTGTCACCTTTGTAAAAAGTGCGCCAGGGTATGTCCTTCCACCGCCATCCCCGAAAACCCTCGTGAACTTATTGATGGACAGGAACGCTGGAAGATAGATTCAGAAAGATGCTATCATTACTGGACCACTTCCGGAACCGATTGCGGCAGATGCATCACTACCTGTCCATTTAGTCACCCCGATGACGCATTTCACCGCTTTATCAGATGGGGTATAAAAAATAATTTGCTTTTCCGGTATCTGGCCATTAAATTGGACGATCTGTTTTATGGCCGGAAACCTGCAATAAAACCATTGCCTAACTGGACAGAAATAAGGGATTAATAATGACAATCACAGCCTATATAGCCCTTGGAGTAATTCTCCTTATGATTGTTGCACTGATCCGGGAGATGATGCGCCCCGGTCTCATTCTATTCTCCGCCCTGGTTCTTTTCATGATTACCGACATTATCACGGCAGAGGAGGCCCTGTCTGGCTTTTCCAATAAGGGGATGATTACTGTTGCCCTGCTATTCCTGGTCAGTGAAGGAGTAAAAGAATCGGGCATCCTGAACCGGATTGGCAGGGTCATCCTTCCGAAAAAACGGAAGCCAATTCCAAGGCTACTGATGCAAATCATGATTCCTGTGGCGGCCATCTCAGCTTTTCTGAACAACACACCGGTGGTCATCATTTTCGGTCCCATGCTGAAAAAATGGGCCGATAAGCTGAGTCTGCCCTCGCAAAAATTCCTGATTCCCCTCTCCTATGCAACTATATTTGGTGGCACCTGTACACTTATCGGCACCTCAACCAACCTCCTGGTGCATGGTATGATGCTTGACCGTGGAATGGCTGGTCTGGGGATGTTTGAGCTTGCCAAAGTGGGCCTCTTCATTGCCTTTTTCGGTTTTATTTACATGAACCTCTTCTCCAACCGGCTTTTACCGGGAGAAAAAATACCAAAGTTCAGCTTTCCCAACGATGTCCGGGAATACTATTTTGATCTGTATTTGCCAAAAAAATCAAACCTGATCGGGAAAGAGATTGAGAAGCGCCGCCTGCCCGGACTCAATGAATTTACTGTTCGAACCATTATCAGGGATGGAAAACATATTCGTATCTCCAATTCTCCCTTCCGTCTGGAAGCTGATGAGCAGTTAATTGTTGCCGGAAGCTCTGAGAATGTGGGCTACCTGACCCAGGCCACAGAGGTAAAATTGAAAGCCCTGGTCAATGTGGCTCCTGATTTCTTGAAAAAATCCCTGCGACAGGTTGAGGTGGTAATCGCTCCCCGTTTCCCCGGAATTCAGCGCACTCTGGGTGAGTTCGATTTCTTTGGCCACTACAACGCTGTGGTGATGGCGGTGCATCGCAATGGTGAACGTATTACCACCGATCTGAGCAACCTCGAATTAAAGACCGGGGACAACCTGATGCTTCTGACCACTGAGGATTTCACCCGGTACTGGGGCGAATCGAGAGTTTTCTACATGGCCTCTGAAATAGGTGAAATGGATGATGCCAAGGATCGCCGCAGGAGGTGGATTGCTATGATTCTTGTATTCTTTATGATTGCCGGAGCCACTGCCGGACAATTCATTCCCGAGCAGGGTAAGGTCCAATTCGATATGTTCTTTTTTGCTGCTGTCACAGCGGTTCTTATGGCAATGATGAAAATCTTCTCGGCAAAAAAATATACCAAACCCATCAACTGGGATGTGCTGATTACCATCGCCTGCGCCATTGGGATAAGTCGGGCACTTCAGAATTCGGGGGCAGCCGATTTCATAGCCCGTAGTACCATCAACCTCTCCAAAGGTTTTGGTCCCCTTGGTGTCATGGCTGCCATATTCATCATCACCAATGTCTCTACCGAGATCATTACCAACAATGCTGCTGCTGCCATCACCTTTCCCATTGCCTATGCGGCGGCCACCCAGCTGGGCGTAGATCCCAGACCTTTCTTTATTACCATTTGTGTGGCTGCATCGGCCAGCTTCTCTACCCCCATTGGCTACCAGACCAACCTGATCGTGCAAAGCATCGGCAATTACAAATTCAGCGACTACTGGAAGATCGGTCTGCCGCTTAATATCCTGGCACTGATTATCTCCTTGCTGGTGATTCCACGTTTCTGGCCCTTTTAATTCGTTCACAAGCCATAAATAAGAACCATGAAAAGTATCATTGTTAGTTTAGGCCTGACCCTGTTATTTACTACCATAATTGGTCAGGACAGGATTACCGGCTTACCTTTTGCTACACGCTCCGAAGTAATTGCCCAGCATGGAATGGCCTGTACCAGTCAACCCCTTGCCACACAGGTAGCCCTTGATATTTTAAAAGCCGGAGGAAATGCCATTGATGCTGCCATTGCTGCCAATGCGCTGCTTGGATTGGTGGAGCCCACAGGAAATGGTGTAGGTGGAGACCTGTTTGCCATTGTTTGGGATGCAG
>JAUVIT010000137.1 GCA_030592605.1 Bacteroidota bacterium | reverse complement strand
TAAGCACCGATAACAAGCAGTATGCTTAACAGTTAGGATAAGCCTCCCTGCTTGCCGTAATCTCAATTTCGTACTTATCCTCCAGAAACTGAATGATCAGTGGGAAGAATCGTACGAAGTCATCCATAAACAGGGCATACTGATCCCTTAGTACCTCAACGGCAAAAGCAGAGTGATCGGGCAAGGAAGTATTGGCTGCCATCCGTTCCAGAACCAGCTCTATTCCATCCACTCTCGCATATGCCATCATCCAGTTGTTTTCCAGAAATGTGGGAAACCACCTTTTGATGGCATCTGGCAGAACTTTGTAATTCCGCTTCAGTATTTCATAGGAGCGTTTCACAAACTCACTCAGTGGCAGGTCTGAGTAATCATCCCAGAGCGAAGCCAGGAAATGATCGTAAAAAATATCCGTAACAATGCCCGCGTATTTGTGATTCCTGGAAGAAAGCCGTAGTTTACTGTTCCTTGTTATCTGGTGCATGTCGGTGAATGAGTCGATATCACGATGAATCAGGATCCCTTTTTTCACCTGCTCGGGAAAAAGCTCATAAGATCTCCCTTTCACATAATCGCCCATGAAATTTCCCACAATGATCTCCTCATTGCATCCAGAGAGGTATGTATGTGCAAGAAAATTCATATTCGTATTCACTTTTTCGAATTTCGAAAAAAATATTCGAAAAACTCTAATATATAATATTACACATTTGTAAGCAAGTTGTTCTATATATGCCTGGCTAATTTCTATTATATAGCATATTCAGTATACCCAGCAAATTATTCATTTACATTTGAGTGAATAGAACACTTAACTACACTACAAATGACAAGAAAGAATATCATTATCATTGGAGCTGCGGGTAGGGATTTTCACAATTTTAACACCTATTTCAGAAACAGGGAGGAATACATGGTATTAGCCTTTACGGCTGCCCAGATTCCTGATATCGATGGTAGAAAATATCCGGCCGGACTGGCAGGTGAACTCTATCCGGATGGAATCCCCATTTATTCCGAGGATCAATTGCCTCGCTTAATTGTTGAATTGGAGGCCAAGACCTGTGTCTTCTCTTACAGCGATCTGCCCTATGAGAAGGTGATGGCCATCAGCGCAGTGGTCAATGCAGCAGGTGCAAATTTTACACTGCTGGGAACCAATGATACCATGATTGAGAGCAAGAAGCCCGTGATTGCTGTATGTGCGGTAAGAACCGGGTGCGGGAAAAGTCAGACCTCCCGAAGGGTCATCGAACTTCTGATGGAGAAGGGTCTGAAAGTCGTGGCCATCAGGCACCCCATGCCCTATGGTGATCTGGAAGCACAGAAAGTGCAGCGTTTTGCAGCGCTGGAAGACCTGAAGCATCACAAGTGTACCATCGAAGAGATGGAGGAATACGAGCCCCATGTGGTACGGGGAAATGTGATCTATGCCGGAGTCGATTATGAGGCCATTGTACGTGCTGCTGAAGTTGATCCGGATGGATGTGATGTGATACTCTGGGATGGAGGGAATAACGATTTTTCATTTTATAAGCCCGATCTGACTATCGGAGTTGTGGATCCGCACAGGCCCGGACATGAGTTAAGCTACTACCCGGGAGAGGTGGTATTACGGACTTCTGATGTTATTGTTATCAACAAAATGGATAGTGCTGCGCCAGAGGGCATCCAGGTGGTCAGGGAGAGCATTGAAAAGGTGAATCCTTCTGCCACGGTTATCGACGGCGCCTCACCCATCCGGGTGGATGACCCGGCAGTGATCAAAGGAAAAAGAGTGCTTGTGGTTGAAGATGGACCTACCCTTACCCATGGAGAGATGAAGATTGGAGCCGGTGTGGTGGCCGCCAGAAAATATGGCGCTGCTGCTTTGGTCGATCCCCGGCCATTTACGGTTGGGAAACTAACAGAGACCTTTGAAATCTACCCGGAAATAGGAACCCTTCTTCCGGCCATGGGTTATGGAGAGCAACAATTAAAGGATCTTGAGACTACCATAAACAATTCCGATTGCGACTCGGTGATCATAGGGACTCCAATTGATCTGAATCGCCTGATTAATATCAAAAAACCAAATACCAGGGTTTATTATGACCTGCAGGAAATTGGTGAACCAAACCTGAACATCGTTCTGGATGAATTTGTACAGAAACATAAACTGGTGTAAACCGGTATTGCTTCTACTCATTGCCATGCTTGCCGGACCGGTCTCTTGCGACCGGCCACCCACCATGGTGCTGATCCAGACCGACCTGGGTGATATAAGCGTGGAATTATACAGCAACAAGTCCCCGGTAACAGCTGACAACTTCCTGGCCCATGTGGAGCATGGAGACTATACAAACAGCATATTCTACAGGGTGGTCCGATTGGATAACCAAAGCCAAAGCAAGGTAAAGATCGAAGTAATACAGGGCGGACTCTTCCATGATGAGGTGCTTGACACCATTACTCCCATCAGGCATGAATCTACACAGGAAACCGGAATACTGCATACCAATGGAGTCATCTCCATGGCTCGCATGGAGCCGGGTAGTGCCTCAACCGAGTTCTTTATCTGTATAGGCGATCAACCCTCGCTTGATTATGGTGGAAAGCGAAATCCAGATGGACAGGGTTTTGCAGCCTTTGGAAAAGTGGTCAAAGGCATGGATGTTGTCCGGGCAATACAGGCACAGGCCGATGAGGGCCAGTACCTGAAGGAGCATGTAAGAATCAGGGCGATTTCCCTTATTTCAAAATAGCAACGGAACTACTCACAGCTAAGGTCTATCAATCCATTCTCCAGCGAATCCCAGCAATTCCATTCGGCATCGCCAAATTTCGCCTCATCCTGAACGCGACCCTCCTTGCTGCTTGTATTCCACTGGATCAATGTTGTTCCAGTTGAACGTGTTACTGCAAAAGAAGCATCGTAGGCTTCCAGAGGAGCATAATCATACCTTAAATAGCTGCCTGTTTCAAGATTCTCCGGTTCCACATAGGTATAGAGTAGGGATGCATCGCCCAACTCAAAGTCCTTGCTCCACGCTATTTCAAGTACTTCAATGCTTCCATCTCTGTAAATGGTCCAGTTGGCCATTGTATGGTCATACCTAAGCACCCCGTCAAACCACCTCACTCCCTGATCGGGCTCTGCAGAAGGTGCAATCAGCATCTCCAGGGAGAATTCCTCGTTATTGATCCTTGTGGCGGTCAGAGTAGCTGTATAGTCCAGGCCACTCCATTGAAAACTGTATGCCCACTCCCAACTATTTTCTCCCAAATACTCCACTCCCTGCTCCAGTGCATAGCCATAGGCTGCTACCGGGAGTGCCATAGTCAAGGCCGAGGCACCGCTCCAGAAAACCAGGGATGAAAAGGCATAATTGAAATGTAGATGGGGTTCCCCGCTTGCTTTTGTATCTCCTATTACTTCATTAAAGTCAGAAAAACTCATCATCATACTCTCCACCGGGGGAAGCTCCGGGCGGTTCTCCACGGGTTCCGTATCACACGAGGTGCTTACAATTAAAAGGGAAACAACCATCAGAATGGCTGAAAGTCTAAAAATCTTCAATCCTCTATCCGTTTTCATCTTTCTGTTTTTTTACATATCATTCTGTCAAACAAAACGGGTTTTTTTCTCATTTATTGAACGTTTGTAGTAAATTTATTGTAATGCAGTTGCCTTCCATCAAGAAATTAGGCCTGGGGTACAGGTTTGAACAGGAACGGGATATCCTTGCACTGATCTATATCAGCTACTTTTATATCCTGCTCTTTTCGCTTGTGGTGATCCTGCTTCACAGCTCATCAGAAGAGCTGATCCCTGTCTCCTACCGCTACCACTCATTGATCCTGCTGGGAATCGTGGAAATCCTGTTGATCCGGTTCAGGTTCTTTACCCTGGCAAAACTCCTGATGCTGACCGTGACCCCCTTTCTCCTGCTCATCCTTCCTCCCCTTGCCGGATTAACCAGTGATGAATTCTATTTCTGGTTTCCCTATGTTCCCATCGCCCTCTCCCTCTTGCCCCATTTTATACTTCATACCCGAAGGGACAGAGTTGTACTGATCATCACCCTTGTGGCCTATCTCCTGCTGGCTGTTTTTATCGCCTCTTATATGATGCTGTTAAAAGATGGGACTGAAAAAATTATTCCCATCATCCTGGAGAACCGGTTTTATTATGGTTTTATACCCGTTATCCTCTACATATTTGTCAATCTGGCACTGGGCCTGGTTTTTGCCAGGAACTACCAGTACGAGCAGATTATGATCAGGCAGCAGGATGACTTGATCCATGCCGAGAAAATGGTTTCGCTGGGGGTGTTGACAACCGGTATCGCACACGAGATAAATAATCCCATGAACTTTATTTCGGGCGGATTGCATGCTACCAGTACCCTGAAAAATGAGTTGCTTAAGCTGGACGGCAAGCCCTCGAAGGAAAAGAATGCCCTGTACGAGCAAATGGATAAAATTATAGACAATACCCTGGAGGGAGTGGAGCGGGTTACGGATATTGTGACCAGTTTGAAATTCTTCTCCAATCCGGGGAAGGTACACAAACAGGATCATGATCTGAACCAGATGCTATATTCTGTTCTACTTAGCATCGAGAAAAAAATCCCCTACTACATTAACCTGACCAAGAATATTCCGGATGGGACAACGATTTACTGCTCCGATGAACAGCTTCAACAGGTATTTAACCAAATCCTTTTGAATGCCCTCCACGTTCTGGATGTGAGCAAAGGCGACAAACAGAAGACCATCGATATATCTGTATCAGAGATCAGAAGAGAAAACCAAAAGCATACATGCATATCTTTCTCAAACAATGGCCCTCCCATTCCGGAGCATCAGATAAAGCTTATCTATGATCCCTTCTACACAATTGATAATGCGGGTACAGGGAAGGGGCTTGGCATGGCTATCTCTTATATGATCATGAAAGAACAACAGGGCTGGATTGAAGCCAGAAATGAAAATGACCTGGTTATTTTTGATGTGATTCTTCCCAAAGCTTAGCGCCTCAGAGCCTCCAGAATGGTCTCTTTCAGCTCATCCTTATTCCAGGGCTTCATTAAATACCTGAATATTAATTCTTTATTAAATCCCTCCAGCATAACATCCGATTCCATAAAACCGGTTAACAACATGCAGACCTTCTCCGGGTGATTCTCTTTGACCACCTTGATAAAATCCAGGCCATTCATCACTGGCATTTTCAAATCAGAGATAAGCACATTAATATCCGGATTCAGTGTCAGCAAATTCAAACCCTTCTCAGCAGATTCGGCAATAAGAACCTCAAAATCGTTCATAAAGGTGAGCTGGAGTAATTCCAGATTGATGACTTCGTCGTCTATATATAAGATTCTGGGAAGCTCCATTTCACCCAACTAATCCTTGCTTTCATGTTCGGCCATGGTCACCACCTGGTAAGATTTGTCCACCACCAGGTCGGCCATCGGTTTCAGGCTGATCACTGCCTGGTGCTCATTTTCAAGATTGCCCAGGCGGAAGTCGCTCATGGCCTATTTCATGCGGTTGATCTGGTTAATCTTGGTTTCATGGTAGGTGAGATCAATAAAGACCCGCATATCAATATCATTGGCCTTGATGGCATAAAGGCCATCCACGATCAGCATATCAATCTTGCTGAAATCTGTAATCAATTTATCCACCTGTTCGGGGATCAGGTCGATGCAGGGAATCATGCACTCCTGCTCCTCTTTAAAGTCCCGAAGAGTTTTCCTGATCTTGACCCAGTCATACTCATTGATTCCGATCTGATCAAAGCCCTTGTTCCGGCGCCATTCCTCCCTCAAGAGGGGCTGGATTCTGTAGTAGTTGTCGGTATGAATCACCTTCACCCTGATATTGTGATGTTTTAAGCAGGTCCCCAGGGCATGAGCCAATTCAGATTTTCCCGAACCAGATTCACCCGATATACCTACCACATAGCGGTAGCGTTCCTCCTTG
>JAUVIT010000230.1 GCA_030592605.1 Bacteroidota bacterium | reverse complement strand
GCCTTCTCATTCTGAGGGATCAGGTGATGGTGCCTTTCCGGAAGGGATTTAAGCAGCCCCTTAATCACATTGTCAAAATCGACTACCGGGTTCACTTTGATATATGCGCCAAGCACCACCATATTGAAGGTGATGGGCGATTTCAAACGAACAGCCTCTTCGGTGGCATCAACCTGGAAGATCCGGATATCGTTCCTCCCGGGATGATGGGTGATCCCGTTTGGATCATAGATTATCAGTCCTCCCGGTTTCACCATGGATTCAAACTTATCCACCGATTGCTGATTAAGCAGAATGGCCGTATCAAAACTCTGCAGCACAGGTGAACTGACCCTGTCGTCACTCAGAATCACTGTAACATTTGCGGTACCCCCGCGCATTTCGGGACCGTATGATGGCATCCAGCTTACCTCCTGGTCCTGCATCATCCCGGAGTAGGCCAGGATCTTACCCATGGAGAGGACTCCTTGTCCCCCGAAACCTGCAATAATGATCTCTTCCGTCATAATCTACTAACTATTATGCATTAACTACTAAGCTCTAACTATTAACCAATTTCCCATCTACCTAAATATCCCCCATGGGATAGAAGGGGAACATATTCTCCTCCATCCATGTATTGGAATCGTTGGGTGTCATTTTCCAGCCCGAATTGCAATTGGATACAAACTCAATAAGTGAGAGCCCTTTATTTTCCTTCTGCAACTCCAGGGCCTTACGAATCGCCTTTTTAGCCTTACGCACGGGTCCTGGCTTATGAACTGCCTGGCGGGTAACATAATGGACGCCTTCAAGCTGGGCGACCATCTCAGTAATTTTATAAGGAGGGCCCATGGTCGCATTGTTTCGTCCATAAGGCGATGTAGAAGATTTCATCCCCTCCAGGGTGGTAGGTGCCATCTGCCCTCCGGTCATCCCGTATATTCCATTGTTGACAAAGAAGATGGTGATATTTTCTCCCCGGTTACAGGCATGTATGGTCTCCGCAGTCCCAATGGCCGCCAGGTCGCCGTCGCCCTGGTAAGTAAATACATATTTATCGGGCCAGAGCCTTTTGATCCCGGTGGCTACTGCCGGAGCGCGTCCATGTGCAGCCTGGGTGCAATCAATATTCATGAAATCGTATGCTAAGACAGAACAACCAACCGGTGCAATTCCGATAGTATCCTCCTGTATTCCCATCTCTTCTACCACCTCCATGATCAGACGATGGACGGTGCCGTGGCCACAACCCGGACAATAGGACAGGTTTGCATCTGTCATCAGTGGCGTACGTCTGTAAACCAGATTCTCGGGTCTTATGATCTCTTTGACTTCCATCTAATATCCTCCTATGTATTTTTTCTCCAATTCATTTAGTACATCATCCGGCGAATGGATCTTTCCGCCTACCATCCCATAATGGGATACCGGTATTCTGCCATTCACTGCCAGCTTTACATCCTCCACCATTTGTCCGGCACTAAGCTCAACAGCCATCATTCCTTTCACCTTTCGGGCCATTCTTGCAAGCTCTACGCTTGGGAAGGGGAAGAGGGTTTGTGGTCGTAATAAACCTACCTTTTTACCCCTGCTCCGGGCCATTTCCACCACCTTCTGACAGATCCGTGCACTGGAACCATAGGCCACCAGGAGAAAATCCGCATCATCGCACTCTGTTTTTTCAAACATCACATCCTGCTCCATACTTTTGTATTTAGCCTGAAGTTTCAGATTGTGTTCATATTGCAGATCCGGATCAAGATTAAGCGAAGTAATAATATTGCGCTCCCTGTCTTTGGTCTTCCCGGTAGTGACCCATGACTGGTCAAACTCAGTAACCCGTTCTTTCTGGGGGGAGAGTTCTACCTTCTCCATCATCTGGCCAATCAAACCATCGGTGAGGATCAGGGCCGGGTTCCTGTATTTAAATGCAAGTTCAAAGCCCAGGTCCACAAAATCGGCCATCTCCTGGACCGATGCCGGAGCCAGAACAATTAAGCGATAATCCCCATGCCCCCCTCCTTTGGTGGATTGAAAATAGTCGGCCTGTGAAGGTTGAATGGTTCCCAATCCGGGTCCACCCCTTACCACATTTACGATCAGGCACGGTAGCTCCGCACCTGCAATATAACTGATCCCCTCCTGCATCAGGCTGATACCCGGACTTGATGATGATGTCATCACCTTTTTACCTGTTCCTGCTGCACCGTAAAGCATATTGATTGAGGCTACCTCACTCTCTGCCTGTAGCACCACCATTCCGGTTCGTTCCTCCGGTTTCTGAAGCATCAGGTATTCCATTACCTCCGATTGCGGCGTGATAGGGTATCCAAAATAGCCATCCACTCCAGCCCTTATGGCCGCCTCAGCAATAGCCTCATTTCCCTTCATTAATGCCAGTTCTTTCATAGGACCTTACTTTAGTTCTGTTTAACCCGGTATACTGTAATCACACCGTCGGGGCACACTATTGCACAATTGGTGCATCCCGTACAATTCTCCGGATTTTTCATATAGGCATAGTGGTAGCCTTTTCCGTTCACCTCTGTGGCCATTCCAATGGTATCCGTTGGACAATTCACCATACAGACCTGACAGCCTTTACACCTCTCCACATCGACCACTATGGCTCCTTTTGCTTTTGCCATGCTATGCTATTTTAAGTACAATTTTCAAATGTAACAATTCTCAAATACCTTCTTAACTGTTCTTGGACAGGTTTGCCAGGATGCTTATAATTAGGGATAAAATCAATTATTTCGGGATGGAGTGGCGCTCGCTGAAAAGCTTCAATCGCTCCTCCAATATTGGAAACTGATCCCTTCTAACCTGTGACACACAAGCCCTTAAACCCTCTGTCCTGCTGCTCCCTGTTATTTCCAGAGAAATGGCACTGATCCCGTAATAGAGTAACTCCTCCACAAGCTGGGACCCGTCAAATCCCGGATACGAGAGCGTGAAGTAGAAACCATCAGCGATGGGTTCGTCCAAATCCATGTCATAAACGATTCTAAATCCATACTTCTGGAACAGGGCCTTCATGATTGTTGCCTTCTTCCCATACTCCCTTACTTCACTGATATAATTGTAGGTGCCATTGTTGACAGCCTTAAAGATGGCCGCAAGTGCATATTGTGCGGTATGAGAAGCACCTGCCGATAAAGCGTAGAGTGCTCCGTAAATCATGGCATGTCCAAATTTTTCGGAGGAATAGTACCTCTTCAGGTCAGGGTATTTTCTATCGTAGAGTCCGGGCGAAATAATCATCATCCCAATGCGCTGACCTGCATAAGAGAATGCTTTGGAGCTGGATATCAGAAGTATGTAGTTATCGGTATACTTGGCAACGCTGGCTTGAAACGGAGCTACTCCCGGATTTGAAAGATCCTTCCTGAAATCCATTCCGAAATAGGCCAGATCCTCAATTACGGTTATATCATATTTCATGGAGATCTCTCCAATGATTTTCAACTCTTCCTCGTTCAGGCAAATCCATGAGGGATTATTGGGATTTGAATAAAGGATGGAAGAGTAATGCCCTTTTTCAATCTCCTCCTCCATTTTTTGGTGCAATTTCTCTCCTCTGTAATCATAGAGATCGAAGGATCCAAACTCATGTCCCAGCACCAGGCACTGCTGCTTCTGTACAGGAAAACCCGGATCCAGAAAGAGGGTTCCTGTCCGATGCTGATCAGAGCGGTTCACCACCATGAATGAAGCCATTCCTCCCATCATCGATCCCACTGAAGGGATACAATGCATCGGCTCCACATCCACATTCATAAACAATTTTACAAACCTGGCAGCTTCCTCTTTCAGTGGAGCGATGCCCTCAATATTGGGATATTTGGAGGCGACTCCCTGTCGTAGTGCGATCATTTCTGCCTCTATTCCCACAAAAGTGGGATCCAGGCCAGGTACGCCCATTTCCATTCGTATATATTCCTCCCCGGTAATCCCTTCTATATCGTTGACAATCTTTACAAGCTCCCTGATAGTTGCTTTCCCCGCAGGATGTATGCCAAAAGCATCTATCACTTCGTTAACAACTTCTGAGGGTATTGGAGTCGATTTCATATCTAACTTTTTACTATTCTTATTCTGGAATCAACCACATGCAGCTGATCTCCACGTCCCATCAGGGGATTCAGGTCAAGTTCTGCAATGGACTCATTTTGACTAAGTACGACAGAAAGCCTTATCAGGATCTCCTCAAAGGCAGAAATATTGATACCCGCTTGTCCCCGCATACCTTCCAGCATCTTGAATCCTTTCAGGGACCGAATCATCCGGCCTGCTTCTGCACGGGACAGAGGGGCTAGTCCGCTTGCCATGTCCTTCATCACTTCCACATAGATTCCACCAAGGCCACAAAGAATAATATGTCCAAATCCCTGTTCATATTTTGCCCCAATAAAAAGTTCAAGGCCCTCCAGCATGG
>JAUVIT010000253.1 GCA_030592605.1 Bacteroidota bacterium | reverse complement strand
GCTCTGGACGAGTATCTGAAGGACAGGACCTGGTAATAGGCCTGCAAGAAAAACAATTTCTGCATTTAACGAAACGTATTTAAGCTTTACACAATGAAAAAATTACTTCTTATTTCTATTATTTCTCTCTTCTCTTTAGGCGTATTTGCACAAGACAGCGGGCTGGGACTCGGCCTTATCTTTGGTGAGCCCACCGGTCTTAGTGCTAAAATGTGGACCAGTGAAAGAACTGCCCTGGACGCAGCTGTTGCCTGGTCATTTTCAGGTTTGGGATGGTTCCATATACAAGCAGACTTCCTGATTCATAACTATGATATTATTAGTGTTAGCAAGGGCAAGCTTCCTTTATATTATGGAGTAGGTGCTTATACCGCTTTCTCATCCGACTTTGGATTGGGTGCACGTGTGCCCCTGGGTCTGGCCTACCAGTTTGAAGGGGCCCCGGTAGATGTTTTCGTGGAGATTGCACCCGGACTGGCCCTGCTTCCTGATCTCGGATTCTATATTGGAGGGGGTATCGGTGTACGCTACTTCTTCTAAGTTGCACTATTCCTGTTCCTATGGAGCATACCATTAATATTGTATATTTATTCCCTCAAACAGTTCAAATAGAATTCCATGAAAAAAATATCCTTTGTATTTCTATGGGTGGCCCTGCTGGCTCTCGCTTCCTGTTCCAAGAAAGCTCCTGACTTCGTCAACAGCATACCCGATGACGCCATAGCTGTTGTGACGCTGCATCCCATGCAGATTCACACCAAAAGCCAGGTCAACACTTTTGAATCCATAAAGGAGAAAGTGAAAGATGAAATCTGGGAACAAATTCTAGATAATCCATTGAGTACCGGACTGATGATGAATGAATATGCCTATGTATTCGTAAAGATGGAGGAGAAGGCTCCCATCATTGGTGTAATCACTGGTATGAAAGATCAAAAGAAATTTGAGACCACCCTCGCCAAGATCAAAGAGGGCATCGATGAGGAAATTGTGACCAATGAGGTGTACAGTTGGATTCAGCCTGACAAGGAAGGGGTCATTGCCTGGAACAACAAGCAGATGATTGTACTGGCCTCGCCCGATTCTGATGAATTTGAAACATCCTACTTTATCGAATCCCTCGATAAAATGTTCAGTCCGGTCAAGGAGGAATCCATCACCAGCCTGGTTGACTTCAAGGACTTCCTTGGTAAAATGAAAGACCTTAATCTCTGGGTCTCTTCCAATGAAATGTTTGCCATTGTTGAGAAAATGATCGGTAACGAAATGCCTGATTTCCCTGTTGCCCTCTATCACAATTACGCACAGGTATACGTGGATTTTGCAAATGGCGAAATGAACATTAGCGGGGAAACCCACTTCAGTGAAGAGGTTGAAAAGAACATAGAGGAGTTCCTCGTCATGAAGCCTGAACTCAATAAAGATATGCTGAACCTTGCTCCGGGAGGCAACCTGCTTGTTGCAATTGCGGGGTCTATGGACCTGGCAAAAACACAGAAGATGATTGAGAAATTCGCCCCCCCGGAACTTGACACCATTGGAAATAAGGTGGAAATGGCCACCGGAATGGAGATGTCAGATTTGCTTGAAGCCATCTCCGGCGATTTCACCATTGCCATAAATGGCGTGGAAGGGGAAGCAATGATCCCCCTGGAAATTTTCCTTGGAATCGGAGTGAACGGTGAGGCTTTGCAGGAAAAACTGATGGAGACGGTTCAGGGCCTGGCCCCTGTGGAAGAAGAGGGTGATTTCTTCATCATTAATTTCCAGGGCAATGAAATCTACAGCGGCATCGTCAACGATGTTCTGGTGGTTACAAATGCCTTAGGGTATAAGGATGCTGTTAAGAGCGGAACCCATGGAACACCGCTGACCAGCTCCAGGTTTGGTGATTTTGCTGATGGATCGCTCGGCATGTTTATCAATCTTGACATGGAAAAGTATCCTGCTATGTTACAGGGAATGCTGGGTCAGAAGCCAGAAGCTAAGAATATGGTCGAACGTTTTACCGGTCCATTTGACTACCTGGGTGTGAGCGCCGGCAATTACCAGAATAAGGTATATGTGAAGACTAACAAGCCCTCGGAGAATAGTCTCTACACCATCATGAAATTGGTTGACGCACCGAAGTAAGCTGCCGGACCAGAATTGTAGTACATGACCATCCGGTTTGAAAAAATGATTCCCCTGCCGATGCTGGAGCAGGATACCTCCGGCTCGGAAGTATGGGAGGCCGAATCCCTGTTATTGGAACAGGGCAAACCTTATGTGGTCGAAGCTCCTTCCGGAAGGGGAAAAACAAGCCTGCTATCCGTAATCTATGGAATTCGTACCGATTATCAGGGTCTGGTCTATTTAGATGACCGTGACCTAAGCTCATTTTCTTCTAAAGAGTGGTCGAAGATCAGGAAGAATAAACTTTCCTTTATTTTCCAGGGGCTTGAGCTGTTCGATGAGCTGACGGCCATGGAAAATATACAGCTGAAGAACAGGATAACTGCTTACCATTCGGATGAAAGAATCATGGAGATGGCCCGCTTGCTGGGGATTGATCCCTTCCTACAGAGAAAAGCTGGCATTCTCTCATTTGGACAGCAGCAGCGTGTGGCTATAATACGGGCACTTTGTCAACCCTTCAACTTCTTGCTGGCCGACGAGTGTTTCAGCCACATGGACCGTGAAAACAGCCTGACGGCTTATAAACTGATTCGTGAAGAGTGTGAGGCGCGGGAAGCGGGACTTATCCTCACTTCACTCAATGAAACAGGGCTCCCAAACATCGATCATAGCTTAAAGTTATGAGGCTCCTTTACCAAATACTGTGGAAAGATCATAGCAGGGTACACCTTTTGGGGGCCTTCCTTGGAACCCTTGCGGGATTTGTTCTCCTGCTTGCCGGAATCCAGTTTTATATGGACCTCAAAGCGGTCCTTTCTGAAAATCGCGACCTCCTCGATCCTGAATATATTGTAATCAACAAAAAGGTAAACATTGGTAATACACTGGGGCTGACCGGGGGCGGTTTTTCAGAGGAAGAGATTGCTGAGATCAAAGCCCAGCCCTTTGCCGACCAGGTGGCAGCATTCAATTCCAACAAATTTCCTGTCCAGGCTTACACCGAGGGTGAGCAAGTCCCTAATTTCATTACCGATCTCTTTTTTGAGGCGATCCCCGACGAATTCATCGACGTGAAATCTGAAGACTGGAAATGGGATCCCGAAAAAGGCACCATTCCTGTAATCATCCCACAGGACTACCTGAACCTCTATAACTTTGGCTTTGCTCCGAGCCAGGGCCTTCCGCAGATACCCAAGGGAGTGCTCTCCATGATCAACTTCAAACTAAGGCTACAGGGTCAGGGCCGCGGAAACTATGACGATTACAATGGCCGGATTGTTGGATTCAGCAACCGCGTCAGTTCCATACTGGTTCCCCTCGACTTCCTGGAGTGGGCCAATGAGAAATACGGATACTTTGAAAAGAACGATCCCTCGCAGATCATCCTGGTATCAAAGGATCCTACCGATCCATCCATCATCAGGTTTCTTGAAGAAAGAAACTACGATACCATCAGGGAAAAGCTGAAAAGCAGCCGGATGAATATTATACTCAAATTTGTCCTCAGCTTCCTGGTGCTTGTCGCTGCCATTATTATCGGTCTCGCCTTCCTGGTATTCCTCCTGAGTCTCCAGTTGATGATAAGCCGCTCGTCTGAGAAGATCCGAAGACTCAATAAACTTGGTTTCCATTACCGGGAGATTAGCCGGCCCTATATCCTGCTTTTGTTTCTGTTGATGGCCGGTATCACCGGGCTGTCCCTGCTGCTTACCTCCATCCTTGCAGGGCAGCTTCATCAAACAGCAGAGGCCTGGAGTTTAGATATCTCCTCTTCACTGCACGGCGTCATTTACGGCACAGCTCTGGGCTTAATCCTCCTGATTACCGCCTCCAATGTTGCTGCCATCCTTATAAGTACCAAAAAGCTATGTAAATAGTTTGTATCATTCAAATTAATCACTATTTTTGCATCCCCAAATAAAGAATAAGGCAATATGGCACATCATTTATCAGCGAAGAAGAGGATCAGGCAGACAGAGTCTAAGCGTGTAAGAAACAAGTACT
>JAUVIT010000075.1 GCA_030592605.1 Bacteroidota bacterium | reverse complement strand
GGGTTTTTGCCACAGAAACCATTGCAGACCTGGTGTCGGAGTTCAGGGAAGGAAAAGAGAGAATCAGGATTTAAGGAAACGAAACAAGCCCCAGCCTCCAATTAGGCGAAACGCCAGGTAAGCAGCCACCAGACCTAAAAAATTTGCCAGCAAATCGATCCATTCGGCCCCGCGGGATATCACAACAGTAGCCTGTAATACTACTATAAGTGCACTGGCCAGCAGGATTGCAAGAAGAATAAGGAGATTTAATCCATGGCATTTACGCGAGCACCGGCTCTCCATCAGGGCCACAAAACCGAGAGAAGCATACATTAAAATATGCACTATCTTATCGATAGGGGGGATATCCCAAAAGGAGTAAACAGGAAAGCTGTTAGCTGGAGCAAGGCTTAACAGGGCAATCACAATTGCCAGCAGAATGGAAAATTTATATTGGAACACGTACCTTAGCATATCCGGAAGGCTTTAAAGGCCCGCACAAAGATGATAAATATTTTGAAATGAATGTAGAGAAGCTGCTCGCCTTCCTGAAAGGAGAGCTTATTGAAACCTGGTTTGACCTGGGATTATTCCTTGATCGTTTCAAGGAAGAACAGGCCTATCCGCCTATTCAAAAGGAAGGGAAATACGATGATTTTAAAGAGGCCTTAAGATGTGGTGGAGTGGCTTTCCTGACCTTTCATTATATGGTAGATGGGGTGACCGTTGAGGTGGACAAGTATGCTTCTCTTATGAGACGTAATATACCAGGGATTCCGGTGCATTATATTGCAGGAGAGATTGATACAAAAACGGTCCCGTTTATAAAAAAGGAGTACATGCAGAAGGTGATTCCCGAACTGGTCGGGTTCAACGAGTGGGAGCTATATAAAGACTTCTATTTTACCAGGCTTGAAAGGGGAGGACCCGTATATAATGAGCTTATCGGGAGGCTTTGGAGCCAGACCCTTGATATCGTGCAAAAATTGGGTTCATATATTGAGGAGCAGGGAATCAATTTACTTTATATTATCAACGTCTGCTCCAATCCGGGGAATGTAGCCTATGCACTGGCCCTTGTACTGATATCTGAGTTTCTAAAGATTCCGGTCATCAACAACAACCACGATTTTTACTGGGAGGGCGGGATGTGTATTTCTGACAGGGAAAAAGCAGGAAACAGACCAGGGCCCCGGGATTTCTTTTTCACCAACTGTCACCTGGGGGAGGTTTTTTCAATTGTAGAAATGTTATACCCATGGCAATCGAAATCCTGGATCAATGTGAATATTAACACGGGACAATCCGAGCACCTGGTTCGCCTGAATGGCCACAACCCGGCCAATGTGATGTATATTGGTACTGCGGTAGATACTTCCCATTATACTAAAAGCGACAAGCGTAAGAACATCAACACCTTTATTCAACTGGAAAAGATCCTGTCGGGGTATGAGGAGCAATTAAAGAGCTATTCGGTTGAGGATGTGCTGACACAAGAATTGGTTACAGAGAAGAATCCCCGGCCAGTTCTGATTGGGGAGAACACCACCCGGGTGGACCGCTTTATCAGGGAGAATATTATTCTTCTGCAGCCCACAAGAATTATCTCCAGGAAGCGGATAGAAACCTCTTTCAACCTTTTGTTAAAAATGTTTCAGGAGGAGGAAATGATAAGGAGGTTCAGGAAGACCTCCCACCTGAAGATGACCCTGATTATTACGGGACCCATTGCATCGGGACACTATGGCTATTATAAAAAACTAGTTGAACACTTCGGGGATCTTTTGAATGAACTTGATCCCGAACTAAAGAAACGCGTATACCTGGCGCTCTTATTTGGAGAGCTGGACCGGGATGCTTTTAAAGATAGATATGAGAATCCTGCAGGGATAGCAGAGCTTTATAACATCTCCTCGCTGGTGCTTCTGCCCAGTAAAACCGAAGGACGCGGATTGCCTATTATTGAAGCGACAGCCTGCGGCACACCTATCTTTTGCAGAAGGTATGAACCCGAAAAGGTTTATTCAGAAGTGATTGGCGAACACCTGGGGGAGCGGGACCGCTTGAAGGTGTTGGAGTTTAAAGGAAAAAGAATAACAGACGGAATGGTGAAACGAATTGCAGACCGTATCTTTTTCCCACACCGTTATACTGATGAAATCAGGCATAACCAGCGGGTTGTTTACAAGCGGTACAGCCTGGATGCACTAAATGAGAATCTGTACCAGATTCTGCAGCGTCTCCACCAACAGTTACGGGGAAATGAGAAGATTCTGAGAGTTGTCCGCGAAAGCCTGGATGATTACCGGGAGATGGTGGGTTTTTCCAACGAGAACCTTCGCACATTGCTGGATACCAGGAACAGGCAATATCTTCCCGGATATTCGAAGCTTGGTTTTATGTTTATGTTGAAATCGCTTATTGATCCAAGTTTTTTTAGAGTGGAGCAGCAGCGTATACGAGGCATGGCCTATCATTTTTCCCAATCCATTATCACCAACGATCCGGATTCAGGGTATGTGCCGGAAAAGATTATCGACAGATTTTTCAATGCGGTGGAGACCCTTTTTGAATACAGGGAGGGAAGCCAAAAGATACAACACGACCACTCCATGGCCTACCGCCATCGCAACAGCTACTACTACCCTTACCAGGACTACACCTTCCAGGAGCTGACCGGCCTGATCAATCTCCTCTATATAGGCATAGTTCAACCCACCCCTCTCAATAAGGTTGACCTGAGCCCTCAGTTTTTTACAGACTGGAACCTGGCCCTGATGCAGCTGACAGGAAGCTCCTATCTGGCCATTGATAACAGGAGGCGATTGATAGAGCGGCTCAGGGAAAACCGACCCATTGCCTATTTCCCGGGAGCCTATATTATGTATGAACTGGAATTCTTTGCCCTGCAGTCCATTCGTTCCAGACTAAAACTCCCGCTGGAAGAGATAATCACCAGGGAGTTGCTGGAAAAGAAGGCCTCTAAACTACAGGCCGTTTACATTTTTGCCCAGGAAAAAAATCTGGGAAAACAGCTTAACAAGGATGAGATCACGGATTATATTATCCATGGTATATCAGAGGAGCTGAAATTGCTCTATGAGTTTAAGGTAATCCAGATTATTCGCACAAAACAGGTGTGCGTGGGTATTCATTTTCCACAGCTGGGCAGTCAGGCCTTAAAGGTGTTGAAAACAATCAGGGACCAGAAAGGCTGTATCCTGACCAATCGCAGTAATGCTGCTATGATGACCGATCTGGTTGATATGGACCGCTTCCATATTGGAAAAGTCCCCAATGAGTATACCGCTCATATGATGGGAATCCCCGTTTCCAGTGGCTACATACAATTTGTTCCGGCGGGAGTGAGATCCACCCTCTCATATCCTGCCCCGATTCAGACCGCCAAAGATTTTGACCGGGGTATGAAAAGTGATCTTTTTAAACGGCTTGTAAAGAAACTTGGTGAAGAGGCTGTCTTTTTGGCGATCAAGGAGGATGCAGCACTTCACGGAAGCCCTTTGAAACATGTGCTTAACACACTGGATAACAGCGATACGTCTCCCGGCCCGGTTTCCTTTAGTTTTCTCAGTGGCACCTATGCCGACGGAATGCCATACAATGGCGCCATTGCAAGCCTTAATTTTAAAAAGGAAAGTTGGGATTTTATGGCTGTTTCAACTCCCGATAAACCCAGGACGGTAAGCCAGTTTGTGAATGCCTTCAAGAGACAAAGGGGTAAAACTGCTCAGATTGCTTGGAACGGCGGTTACATACTCAATCCGGAACTGGTGGGAAAACTCGGGCTTCCGGAAACCTACATAGGGTCTCCGCTGGGACTGTTAATTACAGGAGGAATCATGAGCTCAGCACCCCTTTTCAATAAACCAGCACTACTTGTTTATAAAGATGGCAGCATTGATATTCAAAGGGTGAACTGCAGCGGTGGCCTGAAGGTAAGATGGAAAGGCCATGAAATCCTGTTTGATCAGCTTGCTTATAACAATCCGGGCAGAGGGGGAATTAAGTCTTACCATGATCTCTTATACCCGGGAGATCTTATAGAAGGAGACGGGAGAACTTTTATCCGCCTGTCCGGGAATGTGGTAAAAGAGGTATTGCATACCAGTAAGGAAGAGCAGGTGCCGGTGGTGCCGGTGGGGCTTACGCTGGCCCTGGATCCGGATGATGTTCCAAAGGGAATAAAAAGCGGTGACAAGGTTGAGCTCATGGTTCCCGGACTGGAAGAGGTGAAGCATGCAGTGGAGGCGGGACCCCTGTTGCTGGAAAGGGGAAAGTGTGAAATAGATATGGAGATTGAAGGCTGGAAGCATATCAACTCGATTCGCACGCAGGCAGCCAGACTGGATTACACAGAGATGCGCGGACCTAAAATTGCGGTGGGAATTAACCAAAAGAACGAACTGGCAGTGTTGACCATCAATGGAAGGATCAGAGAATCTGTAGGAGCCACCCATCAGGATATGGCAGAGATCCTTCAAAAACACGGGATGGACCGGGCCATGGGTTTTGATCCTGGTGGTAGCAGTACCCTTGTGGTGGGAAACACCACCCTGAACATCTCTCCCTATAACAGCAATTACGAATTGGACGCATATGCTCTTCCCCCGGAACCCAGGGCAGTTTCCAATGCAATTATCGGGTTTATTGAGGAGTAGGAATGAAGGGTATTTACATTCATATACCATTTTGTCGCCAGGCATGCAGATATTGTGATTTTTATTTTTCTGTAAGCCTGCAGCACATGGACCCTTTCGTGGATGCGCTGGTTGAGGAGATCAGGCAGAAAGGAGAAAGCAATGCTGGCCGCTCACTGGAAACATTTTACCTGGGTGGCGGGACCCCCTCTCTTTTATCTGGCCCTCACCTGGAAAAAATTATTAATGCCATTCACAAGCACCATACATTTCAGGAGAATTCTGAATGGACCATCGAATGTAATCCGGAGGATCTGGATATTAGTACAGTGAAAAACTTGGGGATACTGGGCTTTAACCGACTAAGTATCGGGATCCAATCCTTTCACGAAAGAGACCTGGAGATTATGCGGCGATCCCATAATGCAGCACAGGCTGAAGCATCTGTCCGCCTGGCCTCTTCCGGAGGCTTTGAAAATATCACAATGGACCTGATCTATGGAATCCCCGGGCAGTCTCTTGGTGAATGGGAGGAGAATATTGAGAAAGCTCTCTCTCTCCCGGTTTCCCACCTTTCTGCATATCATCTCACTTTTGAACCAGGAACTGTATTTGATCACTGGAGAAAAAAGGGACGATTGTTTACGGTGACGGAGGATGAGAGTGTTGATCAATATACAAGGCTGAGGAAGAAGCTGCTTTCCGCCGGATTTGATCATTATGAGTTATCAAATTTTGGTCGAAAAGGGATTGTCTCGAAGCACAATATGCTTTACTGGTCAGGCGCTGCGTATATGGGCCTGGGTCCTTCGGCCCACTCCTATGACGGTGAGCGACGAAGCTGGAACATCTCCTCATTAAAAGAGTATATCAGGGGTATTGCGAACGGAGAAGAGATCGGGGAAACAGAGCATCTCACAAGCAAGGAGCTTTACCACGATTATCTGATTACTTCACTGAGAACCAAATGGGGGGCCGATCCTGCACATATTGAGGAGGTGTTTGGCCCGGGGTATCGAATGCATTTTGAAAAACAGGTACAGGCATTTCTTAAAAAAGGCAGCATGTCTCTTAGGGGGGGGAAGCTGTGTATCGAACCCGGACAGTGGTTGATCACCGACCACATCCTCAGGGCCCTGTTTATGGATTAGGCTCCGGCTGCTGCCATTGCTATCTCAATTAGTTTTTCCAGTTTTTCCCGAAGGGTGTCGTAGCTGAAATATTTTTTACCAAGGTTAAAATTATATTCAGCAATCTCCGAGGCCAGCGAAGGATTATAAATAATCTCTGCCATGTCCCTGACAGCCTGGTCGTTAAGCTCTCCATGTTCAATCATCACAGTCCGGAATCCTTTACTGCCTATGTCGGGCAGATAGACCGGCTCGTAATTATTAACGAAGATAGGCCGCCTGGCCAGCACTGCTTCTACAAAGGCATTACCAAAGCCCTCATAGCTGCTAAAATAGGTACAGGCCGTGGCCTTTGCATAAGCATCTGATAAAGAAAAACGCACTTCACCGTTTCCATTGGAAAGGCCTTTGTTATGAAACAGGTGGTAGGCAAAACTGACCTGTTCACCCAGTTTTAGTTCATGGATCTGGTTTACCAGTTCGTTGTAGTAGGCGCTTCCGGCGTCATCTGCATAGTTTCCGGTAATGATGAGTTTAATCTTTTTATCATTTAGCTCATGCATGAGACGAATGGCCGATTCAATCCCCTTGCGCCTGACAATCCGGGTGATCTGGAACAGAAACAGATCTGTATTTTGGAAACCCATATGTTCGGCCAGGTTCTCATTTTTTTGATTCAATAAGCCAAAAGGCTGATCGAAATCCATGACATTGGGTACATTGATCGCTTCACGAGAGAAACGTTCTTTTAATGTGTTGGCAGCATGGGTGTTTATGACAGCATGTACCGAAGAAGGGGCCCGCAGGGGAAATACCTCTGAAATAAAATCATTTATTTCTTTGTGTGGTGAGAGATATCTGTCGCCACGCTCCCATGCAAAATCATGGTCATGGGTAATCGTCGGTATACCGGTCTTATGAACAGCCTTGTTGATGGCCATTCCCATTTCCAGGTGTGAGGGGAGGGCGGAAGCATTTTCAGAAATCAGCAAGTCAATTTTTCGCTCCTGAATCCAGAGCATGATCTTTTTATAGATCACTTTTGAATAGAGATTCAGATGCTCAACCAGCTCTTCCTGGTTGGTTTCGGGATAGAAAAAAGCTTTTTTCTGACTCCAGAAACTCTCCGGAGAAAAGAATGACATTTCAGGCACCAGGGACTCTGAATCAGGGTCCATGGGACGCTCCTGGAACTGTCCCGAAAGAGTAAAGACCTGGTGTCCCATTGCTTTCAGGACATCGATCCATTTCTCAGCCTCCAGTGCCACGCCATCAACGCCACCGATCCGCCCAATAATTATACCGATGTTCATACCGGAAAAGGAGATTTATTTAAGTACGAAAGATGATGCTCCGATTAATTTCTCTTCTGAATAAAGCTCCACAGAATGTTCACCGGGCACAATTTCCCCATCGTTGGTCCAGAAAATGGAGACAGGAAGATCTTCGTTTTCGTAATTGATTACGCGGGAAGCAGAAGCAGGAATTTGCTCATCGTTAAAATCAATTACCTCC
>JAUVIT010000281.1 GCA_030592605.1 Bacteroidota bacterium | reverse complement strand
CACGAGCCAAAGCGTTAAAGATGAGTATGCCCTCCCGCTGGATAATTCAGGATTCAGTAAGGGATCGCTTCATAAACCCAGTAACATCCGACCCAACAGGCTCTTTACTGCAGAAAAGAGCATCATCCTCTACAGTTTGATCCTTCCATAGTATAAATCTTTCCCAGAAAAGCACAAGGGACTGTAAACCCTTCATGTTGCAATATTGCAACACCAAATTCCAATCTTACTTTAGGATTTCCTTGGCAAAGTGCCAGCAGGGCGGGGAGCGTAGCAAAACAAAAGACCGTGCAAGCCTTGAGAGAAGTGAGAGGCGGGGATTATGTTTTGTGGGGAAGGGATCCTGCCGGTTGTCTCAGTAGATTGCAGTTAGTCCAGGTTATATTTAGCCCGGACCTCTTTCATCACTTCCTCATGGGGTATAAGCTCGCCACGATCCGCTTCAGCAAGGCCTTCTTCGATAGCTGTCCTTTCTGCCTCGCTGATCTTATTCCACCAGTCGGCTTCCTCCTCGTTCTTGAGTAGTGCTTCTACCTCTGCCAGTACAGAAGGCTTTTCAGTGTCCAGGATCCTTTGGATCAGATCCAGCTTCTTTGCCTGTAGATTCATGATCAACAGCATTTTTCTTCTTTTCCTCTTCGTAGTTTATTATTAGGGATTTAAGCCACTTTAAATAGCGCTTATCTCCTTCCTCTATACGTCGGTGTATGTCTGCTCTTATCTGCTCTATATCCATGATCTGTTCCCGATTAAGAATAACTAATCATCACTCATTTTCTTCTGTATATGGTATCTGGTTCCCTTACGATCACCGGTCTTCAGCAACAGCTTTTCCTTGACCAGGTAGGCCAGGTCTTTCTTCAGGGTATTGCGTGAGTACTCAACCAGGGCCCTTTCGATATCACCCACCTGGACAGGCTCATTATCCCGGATAAAATCCAGGACCTGCTGCTGCCGCTTATTCAGCGCTGTCTTAAGTTTGCTATAAGTCTCATACTTAGCATCCAACCTTTCGGTAAGAGTGATCAGGCTCTGCATGAAGTACAGCACCCAGGCGTTGATCCTTTCGTTATCCTTGTAGCGATTCTGCTGCCCGTCCATCAGTACCCGGTAGTACTCATCCTTGTTGGATTCAATGACGTTTTCAAAAGATACGTACTGGATGAACTCATACCCCTGCTTCATCATCAGCAGGGTAGTAAGTAGCCTGGACAGGCGGCCATTCCCGTCCTTGTATGGGTGTATGGATAAGAACTCATACACAAAGCCAGCAATGTAAACCAGCGGGTGCATATCATTCTCCTTGATACGCTCGCTCAGCCAGTCGATCAGCTGCGGCATTTCTATCGGTGTCAGATGTGGCGGAGTGGGATCAAAAAGGGTGCGTTGGCTGCCATCGGGATAGTTGGCCACTACCTTGTTGGAAGAAGTCTTGTAATTCCCTCTGTGTGGCTGATCCTTATCACTGTGCTTAAGCAGGAGCCCATGCAACTGATGCACATACCTCGCCGAGATCTCGATCTCTGCATAGTTCTCCAGGATCACCTCCAGTGCATCGTAATAACCTGCTACCTCCTGTTCATCGCGGGATTCAAAGCGGGTGATCTTCACTGAGGCCAGTAGCTTTTCGACCTCCTGATCTGTAAGCTTAGCCCCCTCGATACGGGTCGAGGATCCAGTGCTCTCGATAGTGGCGATCTTGCGCAGCTCTTTCAGGTACTGGCCCTGCTGACTCTCCTTGACCTTCCAGCTTCCTTTAAAAGTATCCAGCACGCTCAGTTGCTGGCTAAGCCGCTGGTACACCTCACTGTTGAAGCTTAACTTGGTTTGCATATTTTTGGATATATCCATAACGTATCCATATCTATCTATAAACAAATCTACGATTCTTTTGGATATATCCATAACATATCTATAAATATCCAAATAATAGCCGCCATAGAGAATGTTTACATAGCTGGATAAAACGGAAGTTGATCCACCTTATTTCGTCAAAATCTCCAATTTCAATAGGCTGCTTTTTCCATTAATCCGGATATATAGAGAAAATCCATAGTCAATTGAAACAATACAATTCCTATCATACCAGCATCAAACAGCTGGCCAAACGAAACAAACTTCCAAAGAAATACGCTTCAAGTATTGACAGATCCACCATCTGGAGGTGGAGGAAGGAAGAGGATGATAAATATTTCGGAGTTGAGCTTTCCAAAATCGATCTTCTTGAACAATTTCTGGAAAGAAGAGAATCTGCAACAGTGATCAGAACCTATCTCAAGTTTGTAGCAACATTCTCAGTAATACTCAAAAGATCCTCTCAATTTCAGAATACCCTCAGTGAAAACAAAGAGAAATTAATCCTGTCCATTCTCAAATACAAGAAGAACATCAACCTCAAACTCGTCCTCCGGCTATGCAATATCTCCTCTTCTGTCTTTTACCACTGGAAAAACCAGGTACTAAAGAAATGTCCTTCTTCCCCCGTTCAACTGTGCAGAAGAATCTATTCTAACCAGCTTACAAAAGATGAGGTGAACCGGATGAAAAAATTGTTAACCAGTCAACAATTCCGTTACTGGCCGGTCAATTCAATCTCCTACTATGCGCTGAGGAATAATATTGTAAACGTTTCATTAGCCACCTGGTACAACTACATCAATAGTTTGGGATTGTATCGGCCACGGGCGCCAAAGAAACCAAAGTATTGTACCGGGATCAGGGCCAACCGACCCCACCAGGTTTGGCATGCTGATATAACGGTTGTCAAATGTCTTAATGGAATGAAGTATTATGTCTATCTGCTTATGGATAAATTCTCCCGCTTCATCCTTAATTACCAGGTATCTGAGAAGGTGTCTGCTGAAATCCGCATGCAAAGCATCAAACAAGCCTATGAGCAGTATATAAAGGCTCCCGGTGAGGACGTCAGACTCATCGTTGACGGCGGAGTGGAAAATAATAACAGCACAGTGGAATATTATATTAGCTCCGAAGAGGTTAGCGTTCAAAAACTCATTGCCGGAAAAGACATCCGTTTCTCAAACTCAATGGTTGAAGCCCAGAATAAGATCATCAAATATCACTATCTCTTCAAACATGACTACAAGGATATTCACGAATTAAGAAATCTGCTGGACTGGATCATTCCTGATTATCAGTATGAACGACACCATCACTCCCTGAAAGGTTTAACCCCGTATGAAGCTCTGACCAGGGTTCATGTGCCTACAGAGCAATGGCAACAGCAAATCCAGGAAGCCAAGCAGCTAAGAGTACAACAAAACATGAAAGAAACTTGTGAAATATGTTAAACCCGGGGACGATCAGAAGAAATCGTGAAATCATATAATGAATATGCAACTACGGTCCATCAATGGATAGACCTGTAGTATAAAATCTATACCTGAATGGCACATAGGACTGTGTGCCCATCATGTTGCAATATTGCAACACCAAATTCCAATTTTACTTTAGGATTTCCGGGGGAGAGCTTGCAGCTCTTTGTAAAGTATTTGATTGTGGCGTCAGCTTGCGGGGCTTTACAATGGGCTGCAAACAGGGCTGGCAAGGCAAAGCGCCAGCAGGGCGGGGTGCGGGGAGATTTACTCCTAATGCTCCGTTATTCTCCTTATTTTGGAGGGATGCTGGCTGGTGTTGATAATGTCGGATATGAGCAGGTACTTGTCTGTTACTTCGTAAACGATCTTGTATCGCCACTTGGATACCGAACGGTAATTCCTCGGTTCATCGACCAGGTATTCTTCTTTGGAGT
>JAUVIT010000341.1 GCA_030592605.1 Bacteroidota bacterium | reverse complement strand
GCCGGGTTATTGATCATCCCGATGGTGCCCCCGGTATATATTATTAAAATAGAGGGTTTGTCAGATTTCATTTTCGGGTATTAATCGAAACAATAGCTCAGCGTTAGTAGAAGTGATCCTGGCGATCTCTTCTTTGCTCAAGTTATAAATTTCTGCCACTTTGGCTGCAGTTTCAAGCAGATAACTACTCTCATTTCTTTTTCCCCTGAAAGGTACTGGTGCAAGAAAAGGGGCATCGGTCTCCAACAGGAGCCTGTCTGTGGGGATCTTTCGGACTACCTCCCCCAGATTTGAGTTCTTGAAAGTGACTATGCCATTGATACCAATCATAAAATTGTAGGAGAGTGCACGTTCAAGTTCTGCCTGTCCTCCCGTGAAACTATGGAACACTCCCCGCAGTCCGGGTCCACCTGCAGAATCAAGTACCCGGAATATTTCTGTGAAAGAATCCCTTGCATGAATAACCAGTGGAAGATCAAGATCCATGGCCCAGGCGATCTGGGTACTAAACACCTCCTCCTGCTCCTTCAAAAAAGTTTTATCCCAGTAAAGGTCTATGCCTGTCTCACCAATGGCAATAATACCTTTATGCTCTAAAGCTTCTTCAATGCGCCTTAGCTCTTCCCGGTAATTTTCTTTAACTGAAGTGGGATGCAGCCCCATCATTGGAAGACACTGGTCTGGAAAACGTTCTGCCAGGGAGAACAGGGGGACAATGGAGGAGCTATCGATATTGGGCAGTAACATGCGGGTTACACCTGCATCGAGGGCCCTTTGGATCATCTGATCCCTATCCCCTTCAAAGGCATCCAGATAGAGGTGTGTATGTGAGTCGGTATACATTTTTTTTTTGCGGCTACAAACATACAACATAGGGAACTAATACCAATGAAAAATTCAAGGGTGTTTAAAACCGTGGCTAAACTTTTTGCTGCTTATAAACTAAGGCCACTTCTTAAACACCCCTGAACAAACTACTCCATTATTTGGTATTCCCCGCAGGGAAGGAATTACACAACACCTTGTGCCAGCATGGCATCAGCTACCTTCACAAAACCACCTACATTGGCTCCGTTCACATAGTTAATATAACCATCCGGTTCTGTACCGAAATCTACACAGGTCTGGTGGATATTTTTCATAATGGTCTGCAGACGGCTGTCCACCTCTTCCCTTGACCATGGAAGCCTCATGCTGTTCTGGGTCATTTCGAGTCCGGATACAGCAACACCCCCTGCGTTGGCAGCTTTTCCAGGTCCGTAGAGGATTTTCTTTTCCAGGTACATCTCAATGGCATCAGGTGAGGAAGGCATATTGGCTCCTTCACTAATTACCATACAACCATTCTTAACCAGGGTTTCAGCATCGTTCTTGTCGATTTCATTCTCGGTTGCAGATGGGAAGGCCACATCGCACTTCACATGCCAGGGGCGCTTGCCTTCAAAATATTCACATCCGAAATGCTCTGCATACTCTTTGATACGACCTCTGCGGATGTTTTTCAGATCCATTACCCAGGCCAGCTTCTCAGCGTCAATACCTTCGGGATCATAAATTGATCCGGCAGAATCGGACATGGTGACCGCTTTCCCACCAAGTTCAGTCAGTTTTTGTACGGCAAACTGGGCTACATTTCCAGATCCGGAAACAGTAGCAATCTTTCCCTTCAGGGAGTCACCTTTGACTTTCAGCATTTCCTCGGCAAAATAGACTGTTCCGTAACCAGTGGCCTCGGGCCTGATCAGGCTGCCACCCCATTGAATTCCTTTTCCGGTCAGCACACCAACAAATTCATTCTTAATTCGCTTATACTGTCCAAACAGGAAGCCAATCTCACGACCGCCCACTCCGATGTCGCCTGCCGGCACATCTGTATTGGGTCCGATATGCCGGTAAAGCTCTGTCATAAAACTCTGGCAGAAGCGCATGACTTCGTTGTCTGATTTTCCTTTAGGATCAAAGTCGGAACCTCCTTTTCCACCTCCCATTGGCAGCGTGGTGAGGCTATTCTTCAATACTTGCTCAAAAGCCAGAAATTTCAAAATTCCAAGGTTAACCGTGGGGTGAAAGCGCAGACCACCTTTGTAGGGTCCGATGGCAGAGTTCATCTCTATCCTGTAACCCCGGTTGATCTCCACATCACCTTTATCATTAATCCAGGGAACCCTGAACATGATGACTCTTTCGGGTTCAGCGATTCTCTCAAGAATCTTAGCATGCTTGTATCTTGGATTCTCTTCTATAAATGGAATCAGAGATTCAGCCACTTCGTGAACTGCCTGATGGAACTCTGGTTCTGATGGGTTTTTGGCCTTGATTTTGGCCATGAATTGTTCAACTTTTGGATCCATATTTTTTTTTATTGGGTTCAACAGCAGTAAATCTAAAATTATTTAGCACAGTTGGGTATGTCCTTTATCATGTAGCTCGTATGTCATTAAACATTGTCAGAAAACATAGGTTCGGCACATAGCTTGTTCAGGGGACGTCAATCATGGTTTGATAGAGGTTTCCCGGCTCCACGCGGACCCATCTTTTCAGTTCCATTTGGGTAAGCAGGGATAGTACTTTCTGGATAGGAATGCCCGAAAACATACTTAGTTCTCCCGGTCCCAGACCGCTGTGCAGGACCATCAGTTCCAGCACTTGTTTCTCTTGCTCTGTAAAAGAGATTTTTTCTGAACGATGCTTTGGATTTTGAGCAATATCATCTGTCCAGTTCAGATGAGCAATCACATCTTCCGCGGATTCTACCATGGCCGCCACATTATCCTTGATTAAGTTGTTGCACCCTTTGGACCGGTCGTCCGTGACGCGTCCAGGAACTGCCAGCACATCCCGCTGGTACGAGAAGGCCATTTTAGCCGTAATCAGGGCTCCTCCCGATGCGGCCGATTCTACTACCAGGGTGGCATCGGCCATTCCGGCAATGATCCGGTTGCGACGGAGAAAATTGTTTCGCTCGGGCCCCATGCCCGAATGGAAATCGGTAAGCAGAGCCCCCTG
>JAUVIT010000348.1 GCA_030592605.1 Bacteroidota bacterium | reverse complement strand
TGGAACCGGTGGTTTGTCCATGATTGTTAACTGCAACTCCAATCTCGACGCCCACTTCTGTGAAGCTATCCCCATCGTTGCGGAACATAAAATTAGCCTGGTGATCATTACCCTGGAACATATCCAGGTCACCATCCCGGTCGTAATCAAATACGGTAAGTCCCATGCATTTTGAATCTGGATAGAGCAGATCGAGTTCGGCGGTGACCTCACTAAAGGTGCCATCACGCTTCTGCATATACATCATGGAGGCTTGACCTGCATACTCCGATGGGTGTGGCATCAATTCCGGGGTGGTGGGAGATATATATTCCGGATCAAAGGCGAGAAAATTGCCTACAAAAGCATCCAGCCGGCCATCCTTGTTGTAGTCCCAGAAAGAGACACCCACGCTCCATTTTTCATAAGCGTTAAGGCTGTCGGGTCCGGCCAGACCCAGCTGTTCAGTGATGTCGGTGAATGTCCCATCACCATTATTCCTATAGAAAATATTTGGACCATAATTTAGCAGATATAAGTCCTGATCCCCATCCGTGTCAATATCGATGGGGCCTGCTGCCATACTCCAGTGCCGGTCGTCAACTCCAGCCAGCTCAGCAAGTTCTTTGAAGGTTCCGTCACCCTGATTGTGGTATAGTCTGTTAGGTGTATTCTCAAATACTTTTCCTTCTTCATCTGAGATTCCTTCCAGCCATGTTCCATTCATCATATAGAGATCCATCCAACCATCCCCGTCGTAGTCAAAAACAGTAATGCCAGAGCCACTACTCTCCAGGATGTTTTCATAGCTAAAGTCGCCAAAATTGTACATAAAATCAATGCCGGCTTCTGACGTAAGCTCTGTAAAACAGGTAAGATCTTGCTTACAAGAACTCAGGACAAAGAGACTGATGGTATACAACAGGAAGAAAGCTCCACCCTTTTTCAGATTCATATTCTTAAGGTTTGCGCAAATATAATCAAATGAATCATTCAGGAATATGAGCCCCATTTTTGCTATATTAGCCTCGACTAAACACATTCTTTATGAGCAAAGAAGGATCGGCCCAAAAAGTTGAGCTTCAGAGAAATGAGCTTGAAGATATGCTGGGAAGGGTTCCCGGATGGATCACCCGGAATGGCATGATTCTCTTTATTTTTCTCTTTGCGCTTTTGCTCTTTGGTAGTTGGGTATACAAATACCCGGATGAAAAAAAGGCCAGGATTGTGCTTACTTCTGTAAATCCCCCTGCTGATTTGAGAGCAAGAACAAGTGGGAAAATTTCTCGTTTGTTTGTGGTTGACAATGAGCAGGTCAGTACAGGCAAGGTACTTGCGATGATTGAAAATCCTGCATCCTACGATGATGTGGTTCAGTTGAAGGAGAGCCTGGAGTTTCTCGATTCATTATCCATTGATGAGGTCACGGAGGAGTTAACTGAATTGAACAATGTGAACCTTGGAACCATACAGTCTCACTACTCCATATTTCTAAGGGTCTATCGCGATTATATGGAATTCAAACGAATCGACTATCATCAGCGAAAAATTGAGACTTCCAGAAACGAACTGCAGAGACAGCGTGAATATACCAGCAGCCTGTCTGAAAGGGCAACTATACAGGAACAGGCCTATGCACTGGCAAATCGCCAATATAACCGGGATGCCTCCCTGTTTGAAGAGGGGGTCATTTCTCCTGCCGAACTGGAGGAGTCCAGTTCTAAGATGCTTACAGAACGAGATAAGCGCCAGGTGATAATCAGCCAGATGGCAGAAAACAATATTAGTATTGCACAAACCGAAAACCAGATCGTGGAACTGGAGCTGAGGCAGCAGGAGGAGCATTCAGGGATGATCAGTACCATGGAGGAGTCCTATAACAATTTGAAGGCCTCAATTACTTCCTGGGAACAAACCTACCTGCTGGTGGCTCCGGTCGAGGGTTCAGTAACATTTACCAGGTTCTGGAGTGAAAATCAGAATGTGAAAATCGGGGAGAAGGTACTGACCATAGTTCCCTCAGAATCGGGTTCCATGATCGGGAAGATCAGTCTTCCCCTGGAGGGAGCAGGAAAGGTGCATGCTGGGGATCAGGTCTTCATTCAGTTCGATAACTTCCCCCACCTGGAGTATGGTATGGTCAAAGGTTATGTAAGAAATATTTCAGAGGTATCAGATGACGATTTTTATGCTGTAGAGGTGGAGTTACCTAACGGACTTCTTTCCTTTTATGGCTATGATATTATTTTCAGTCAGAATATGCAGGGGGATGCAAAGATTCTGACTGATAAGAAACGCTTACTTGCAAGGGTGCTGGAACCTATTCGATCGGCCATTTCCAAACAAGTCGAGATGTGATCACACGGAACGGACTAATTGGAATTATGGTACTCCTGGCTGGTTTAACAGCCGGTTATTTTGCATCTCGTGTTGCTTCCAGGCTCCATAAGGAAACGCTTTCTTATCTTCCGGTCTATTACAGTAGAGAAGAGATTCCAGCTGCATCCGTGGCAAACTTAAGTACCATCTATGAGCGCTCAAAAGAACAATACAAGGCAGTATTGAAGCAGGGCCAGGACGCAATCAGGGAAGCTGCACGCCGGAGACAGGTGCTGCAACAATCCCAAGATCGTGTAACAACAAACTACGATGCTTATGAGCAGTTGATTTTGCAGTCCGAACGGGAGGTGGATCTTCGTAGATTACTGGATTATTACGGTCAGTTCTATATGCATTACTACAGATGGCTTGATTTAGGGGATGCGCAATCTGCTGTGCAATACAAGCTGGCACTTGGACAGTTTAAGGCCACATTGGATTATATCCTTGAGAAGCAGCAGGAGGATCCGGTTTTAAGTGCCCCGGAAATTGACGAATTGCGAAGTGCCATCCGGATCGCAGAACAGAGCAACAGGACCATACGTTGGGCAAGGGTTGTGGTTGTGGTTCTGCTCTTTCTTTTGGTGATGGG